>JALOPA010000217.1 GCA_025454125.1 Thermodesulfobacteriota bacterium | reverse complement strand
AGACAGCTGGGACAGATACGAGGCGGCCAAGTGGCTCACCATGCGCCGATGGCTTGAAGCCAATCCCGACGACGAGTTCGCGAAAGATGTTCGAGCCAATCTAACCTCGGAGCCCGAGCGCTACGCCGCTTACACGCGTGAATACCTGGGCTGGGGCGTGTTCGCGCTGATGGCGCGGTGATGAGGGGATTACCGGGCGACTCAGAAAGCGGGGAAAATCCATTCATGACTCACTCATTCAAGCCGACGCGAAAACCGCACGGCGGATTTCGACGTGAGACAAAGGGTGAATGTGTCGCTGGGCCTAACAAGGACCCCCAGCCGTAGATTGGCATCGGGGCTAACGCCGTTGTCGAATGGGTTTCCGAACAAAGAATCGTAAAGCCCATGATTGAAGCCCTCATGATTTCAACAGAAGGAACCTTTGGCATTTCCTTCATAAGCCCCGGGTATGCCATACAGGATCTTGTTGAGTGAAGATTGGTGGTGAACGGAACCCGCCGTTGAGGAATTGGTTATGGCTGTTGGTTGGTCCCGTGATGGGGATGTGCAGGAGCAGATCGATGCCACCGTGGAATCGGCGGTCCAATTGGCCAAGAGCCGATTGCCGGACGGCGAAAGTCTGACCCATTGTGAGGAATGCGGGGAAGCGATCCCTGAGGCGCGTCGCAGGGCCCTGCCCGGTGTCCGCCTGTGCATCCTCTGCCAGTCCGAGATCGAAAAAGCACAAAAGAAGGCCTTCGCCCTTTTCAATCGCGCCGGCAGCAAAGACAGTCAGCTGAAGTGATTTCTTGAACTCAAACCCAAGGGGCTTCGGCCCGCGGACAGGGTTCCTCGGAACCCGCGGATACCCATGGCACCAAGCGATTCAAATCTTGTCCTGATTGGAATGCCTGGCTCAGGCAAGAGCACCGTCGGCGTGATTCTGGCGAAAAGGACATCGCGCGACTTCGTGGATACAGACCTTCTCATCCAGACACACGAGAACCGGAAACTGCAGGACATTGTCGACCACGACGGGTACGTGGCCCTCCGGCAGATTGAAGAGAGGGTTCTGCTCGGCCTTTCGGTCCGCCGCCATGTCATCGCCACAGGCGGCAGCGCCGTGTACAGTGACCGGGCCATGGCCCATCTGAAGTCGGACGGCCGGGTCATCTTTCTGGATGTGAACCTGGCGACGCTCAAATCGAGAATTCCCGATTTCAGCACGCGAGGCCTCGCAAAACGACCGGAGCAAACTCTACACGAACTGTTCGACGAGCGCTTCGCGCTCTATGCAAAATACGCAGACCTCACCCTCTCGTGTGATCGTTTGACTCATGAGGAGGTCTGCGCGGCGATTCTCGAAGCAACCGGGATCTGACATCGCTTTTTCAGGAGGCGGCGAAACAGCACACCGACAAACCTTAATCGTTCGCTCCCGTTCTCAGGAATCAAAACGAGGTGCAGCGGCACTATGAAACGACTCTCACGAAACATCCTCGCGGTTCTCCTCACCGGGATTTGGGTGAATGCCTGTGAGTTTGTCCGGAACGAGGTCCTTCTCAGATCCCATTGGGTTGCCCATTATCGGTCCCTAGGAATTACTTTTCCCTCGGAACCAAAGAATGGAATGATATGGGTTCTGTGGGGATTTCTGTTCGCCACGGCGATATATCTCATCTCAAGAAAATTCAGTCTGATACAAACGGCCCTGATCACTTGGTTCATGGCGTTTGTTCTGATGTGGCTCGTTGTTTTCAATCTGAACGTGCTCCCGAGCGCTATCCTTGCTTATGCTATTCCGATGAGTCTGCTGGAAGCCTTTATAGGTTCCTACATTTGTACAAAGATATCTCCGGGTGAAACGAAATGACCAAGCGCCCCGCCGCACGACTTCCGGCCGGCGGTGTTCCGCATGTCAAGCGGAGCCCGTTATGAAGGATGCTGAACTGCAAAGGTGGTGGCCAGACCTTGGAACCGTGGTCGCTGAGCTGCGGCGCATTGAGCGCTCTGATGTGGCGGACCGGCTGCTCGACGCTGTCCGCGGCGGAGCGACCTCCAGCGAGATCCTCGGGTACGTTGGCATCGTGCTGCGTGAGCAACGCACTCTTTACTCACAGATCAGTGAGCCTGCAGCACTCGCATGGGATGCCGTCATGGCCAACGTGAATCGTGCCTCTCCGGGCGGAAGGCTCATGCATTGGCTGATCCGGCTGAGAAGGCGCCTGACCGGGCGCGCGTAGAGGAGCGGCAAGCCCCTCGCCGTGCCTGGGGGCTCCCGGTTTGCGCCGGGCGTTGGGTCCCTGTGCGAAACCGCAAGAGGAACTGGATATCATGTCCTTCGCCATCATGTTTATTGTCCTGTTTTCGGCGTTGCTGCATGCCGCGTGGAACGCTTTTATCAAGTCCGGGGACAACAAGCTTGTCGAGACCACCCTTCTTGTGACAGGGGCAGGGGCGATCGCCGCCGCAATCCTGCCATTTATGGCGCCGCCGGCACGAGCGAGTTGGCCCTTTTTGGCGGCATCGGTCGCGATTCACTGTGCGTACTTCAGCCTGGTGGCCCTCGCCTATCGAACGGGGGATCTGAGCTTTGCTTACCCGATGATGCGAGGGTCCGCCCCGCTGTTCACGGCTGTTCTGACCGTTTTCATTGTCGGTGAACCGATCGGCGTCGGAGGCTGGTTGGGAATCCTCCTTTTGTGCACAGGGATCCTTTGGCTCGCCCGGGACGGCTGGAGATCAGCCAAGAGCCAGAAGCTTGCGCTGGCCTTTGCGCTGCTCAACGCCGTTGTCATCGTGGCGTACACCATAGTGGACGGACTCGGAGTTCGTGCATCTCAGAATGCATGGAGCTATGTGCTCTGGCTCTTTTTTTTGAACACGTTCCCTCTCCTCGCCATAGGTTTCGCGACCAACGGCAGGACGGTTCTTTCTGTGCCCCTCATGGGATGGGGAAAGGGAGTTGCCGGCGGTTTGTGCACCCTTTGCGCTTATGGGCTGGCGCTCTGGGCTATGACTCAAGCGCCTATCGCCCTGGTGGCAGCGCTGCGCGAAACCTCCGTGCTCATCGGCACGGTTCTAGGGGCGATCCTGTTGAAAGAACGCTTCGGTCACAACCGGTGGCTTGCGGCAATCCTGATCACAGCAGGAGCCGTGGCCATGAAGGTCCTGTGATTTGGGCGGCCCAGGGCCTTTGGACGACAACCCGTTGAACCCTTTCTCAGGGAGTCCCATGGAATACACTCCTACACATTTAAAAGAAAAGCGTTCCCAATCGGTCTCACACACTGCAACATTTGAAATCAACCAGCCGGTCCAAGCGGTGTTTCCGCTCTTCACTCCTGAAGGAGAGAAGCTCTGGGCCCCGGGCTGGAACTATGAGAACCTCATGGGGACCACGACGCTGCACGAAGACGACCTCTTTCTCACCAGAGGCCACGACCATGCGGCCAAAGAGGCGATCTGGATCGTGAAGCAGTTTGCCCCTGAGAGGCATCGAGTCCAGTACTACAAGGTCGAGCCGGGCGAAAAGGTGGGAATCATCCGAGTGGCCTGCGAAGCCTTGACTCCCGTCTCCACCCGGGTTCAGGTGACTTACCGCTACCTCGGGCTGTCCGAAACCGGCAACCACTTCGTGGAGCGCTTCACCAAGGAATCGTACGACGCCTTCCTAGAGGAGTGGAGAAGATGGATCGAGTCGTATTTTTCAAGAGAGGCCCGGAGGGGCCGCTGAGCGGAGGCAGGACGATGGGGCGCACCGCCGTTGGATTCCTCGTTCTCCTTTTCCTGCTTTCGGCCGGCCCTGAACCGGCCGAAGCAAAGGATCTCTCCGCAGAAGAACGACAAAAGATCGAAGCGCTCCTCCTCGGCGTCGAGGCGCTCACGGACGCCCGTTTTGTGCGCAACGGGAAAGACTACCCTGCGGCCGCTGCCGCGGAATTCCTGCGCCGCAAATGGCAGAGCCTGGAAGCGAAGGTCTCCTCAGCCGAGGACTTCATCGACCGAGTGGCCTCCGTCTCCTCCACAACGGGCCAGCCCTATCTCATCCGATTCAGAGACGGCCGGGAAGTGCCGACCGCGGAATTCCTCCGGGCCCGGCTTCTCCATCTGCCCTAGGCGCTTGAGGTCCGTTCTGTTCAAAGGGAGCGATCCGGGGCTTTCCCCAAGCCCATCTCGCGCCGAATGCTCCTCTCAAGGGCTTCCGCCTCCCCGGCCTCAAGCCCTTTGATCTTGGCGATCCGGTTCAGATAGGCTCTTTCCGCCGGGGTGATCTCCTTCGTGGCCAGAAGGCTCAGGCGCAAGAGCTCCGAGTAGAGCTCGTGAGGGGCGTCTTCCTTGAGGGCCAGAGAAAATTCCAGGCAGCTCTGCGGCCTTTTTCCCTGATCCTTTTCGAGGGCCTTGAGAACCGAGGCCTTGATCCTGGGGCGAATCGTACCGACCTCCGTCAGCGTACTTTCCTGATCTTCCAGAGAGCCCTCCATGTGGTATTCGAGGAGGTCGGTCTGCCTTCTTCTCTCCCCGGTGGGCCAGTGCCCCGTGAGCATGAAGAACAACGTCACGCCCAGCGAGTAGATGTCGGAGCGTTGATCCACGTCCTCATTCAGGAGCTGTTCAGGGGACATGAACTGGAGCGTGCCGCCGGGAAGATTCTCGCCCTTGGTCTTCCTGCCGGAACCCAGCATGAACGACAGCCCGAAGTCCACGATCTTCACCCGGCCCTGCGGATCGAGCAGGATGTTGGAAGGCTTGATGTCTCCGTGCACGATGTTGTACTTGTGCGCAAAACCGATGCCCTCCAGGACCTGGAGGAAAATGTGGATCGCCCTCTCCACCGAAAGAGCGCCTTTTTCGCCGCGTTTCTCTCGGATCGCTTTGGCTTTCTTCACGATCTTTTCCAGGTCCGTGCCATGGACATGCTGCATGACCAGGCAGGGAAGATCCTGATACACGAAGGCCCTGAACACCTGCACCACATGAGGGTTGTCCAGGTTTGCCTGGATCTTGGCCTCCCTCAAAAACTGATTTCGGTACTCCTGCTTCTGGGAGAAAGGGAGTGAAAGCACTTTGATGATGACCTTGCGTTTGAGAACAATATCCCTTGCGAGATAGAGCTCTCCCATGCCGCCTCTCTCGAGGCGCTGCCCGATGACGTAATCCTCGATTTGCTGTCCCGGCTGGAATTCGGTTTCAGGCAAAGGAGGCTCCT
>JALOPA010000216.1 GCA_025454125.1 Thermodesulfobacteriota bacterium | reverse complement strand
ACAGCGCCCGTCGTGCTGCCCATTCCTCCCACGATGAGCATCCCCAGATACCAGACGGAATCCATAAAGGGAAACTGGTCTGTGCTGGCAAAACTGTAGTAGTGAACGAGCAAGGACCCCGCCACTCCCGCGTACACACATCCGATAAAGAACGCCTGCAGCTTGTAGCTCCAAAGACTGACTCCCATAACCTCTGCGGCCAGATCGTTGTCCCGGATGGCGATGAAAGCCCTTCCCGCCCTGGTTCGCACGATGTTCTTGGCCGCCAGCGTTGCAAGGCAGGCTATCCCCATGACAAGGTAGAAGTAGTTGACTTTGGAGGCCAGCGAGATGCTTCCTATCCTGGCCCTGGGCACACTCAGGCCGTCTGCACCGCCCGTGACACCGTGTAACTGGATGATGGCCCAGATGATAATAAAATGCGCGGCAATGGTCGCCATAATGAGGTAGAAGCCCTTGATCTTCAAAGACGGGAGGCCGAAGATCAACCCGGCGATTCCCGCAGCAAGGGCACCACAGGGCAGAGCCGCCCAAAAAGGCATGCCAAGCTTGGCGCAGAGAATGGCTGAGGTGTAGCCTCCGACAGCCATGAAGCCGGCATGGCCGATAGAGATCTGGCCGCAGTAGCCGGTCAGAATGTTGAGACCATGAACGCTGACCACCGAGATGCCTATCATGGTCAGGATGGTGAGCACCCTATCGCTGCAAAAGAGGGGGCAGGCGACCAGAACGGCGAGAAACGCTAGGACGCTGCCCCATTGCAGTTTCGAGTGGAAGATGGCCATATCCTGGCCGTAGTTCTCTTGAAAGGTTCCTATGCCCAGAGCCACAGTTTAAACCCTCTCGATTCTGACCAGGCCAAAGAGCCCATAGGGTCTGAAGATGAGGACGATGATCATGACGAAAAAAGGAAACACCTGGGCCAGCGCTCCGCCGGGCAGGAGCGGATCCAGGTAGCCGGCAGCGACGTTTTCCAGCATCCCCATGATGATTCCAGCCAAAATGGCCCCGCCCACGGAGTTCACACCCCCCAACAAGACCACAGCGAATGCCTTGAGGCCGATGGTTGCGAGCTCCATGTTTGCACCGGATACGCCGCCCAGGAGAATGCCGCCGATGACCCCGACCACACTCGCGATCATCCAGGACACGGCATAGACGGTTGTCGCCTTGATGCCCATGCTCTGCACCACCTGCAAGTCCTCGGCAGTGGCCCTCATGGCAAGCCCGATCTTGGTGTAGCGAAAAAGGAGCATTAAAATCACCACACAAATCACTGAAACGATGAGCCCGATCAATGATTCGGAGGGTATGGATATGGCGCCGATCTTCAAGTTGATCGTCGGCAACAATCCATGGTAGGCCTTATATTGGGCGCCCCAGAGCAGGGTCGCCAGCCCTCCCAATATCGTGGAGAGGGCTATGGTCGCCATGACCACGGCGAGTACCGGCTCCCCGAGCAGGGGTCGAAGGACAAGGCGTTCGATCAACAACCCCATGAGGATGGCTGTCACGATCGACAGTAAAAGGGCGGCCCACACGGGGAGGCCAAAAGTGACCAGGAACGTGTAGCCGAGATAGCCCCCGATCAGCACGAAATGGCCCTGAGCGATGTTGAAGACCTCAGAGCACTTCAGAATGATCACGAAGCCTATGGCAATGAGGCCGTAGACCATGCCCTGAGCCAATCCGGTCACCACCAACTGCAAAAAGAAGGTCATGTGCCGACTCCTTCAACCGACTCGATTCGAAGTGCCGTCCTCCCCGCTCCACCGTCGCTCAGCGTCACTTCCGTGCGATCCCGGTAAACCGCTTCAATAAGATCCTTGTGGCGCTTCTCCAGCAACGATCTTCTCAGTCTCCTGTTTCGGGTCAGTTCCCCTTCGTCAGGATCGAATTCCCGGTGGAACACGACGTACTTTCTCACCCTCGATCCGGGTGACAAGGTGGCGTTCACCCTGAGGATGTCCTGCTTCACCAGTTCATAGACTTCAGGTCTTTGAGCGAGTTCCGCGAAATTGCTGAAATGGACCTTTTGCTCTCCGGCCCACGGCCCCACGGTGTTGTAGTTTATAACGATGACGGCCGACGCGTAAAGGGCCTCAGGCCCTGCCAGCACCCATGCATCCTTGATGTACGGGCTGTACCGCAGCCGGCTCTCTACGGACTGAGGGCTGAGGCTGTCGCCGTTCGCCAAGCGCACCAGGCTCCTTTTCCTGCCCAGGAGCACCAGATGGCCCTGATCATCGATAAAGCCGCAGTCCCCGGTGTGGAACCATCCGTCCTTGAGCACTTCAGCGGTCTGATCCGGGTCCTTATGGTAACCGGGAAACCCGCCGGGTTGTCTGTAAAGGATCTCTCCCTCATCGCTGACGCGCACTTCCGCCCCTTCGTGCGGACGGCCGACCGTGTCCACCCTCAGGTTCTCGTCTTTTGCGCCGCTCAGCGCGCCGCCCTCTGTGGTTCCGTAGAGGTTCTTGAGCGGCAGATTCAGGGCATGGTAGAACTTGAAGGCCTCTTCGCTCAGCATGGTCCCGCTGGTGTAGCAGATTCTGGCCCTGCGCAGCCCGAGACTCTCCCGGATGGGGTTGAAGAGCAAAGGGCCTGCCAGCGCGTAAGACAGTCTCGTGAGCAGGCCCGGATTCTCCTTGCGGTATTCCGCCTCGGCCATCCGGCGGCCCACAGGCATGAGCCACCGAAACGCCATTTTCTTGAAGGCATCGGCTCTTGAAATCCGCGCCTGAACCGCTGCGGCCTGGCTCTCCCAGAGCCTGGCCCCTCGGAACACAATGCTAGGCCCCACTTCCCTGGCGTCGCGCTCCTGGGTTTCAGGCCCCTCCGCAAAGTGGAGGGTGCACCCTGAAAGCAGGTGGCACCCCAAGGCGAGCCACTGCTCCATGATCCAGACAGGCGGCAGATAGGGCACGATCGTGTCGTCGGGACGCCAAGGGTCGAGGCGGAGGTGAACGTCCGAACCCGCTCTCAAGGTCCTGAACGTGTGGAGGGCTCCCTTGGGGTGATCGCCGGTCGTTCCCGAGGTGTAGACAATAGCGCAAACATCATCCGCTTTGCCGCTTTCGACCTGGCGTTCAAAGAGCCCCGGGTTTTCCTTCCCGTGCCTCTCGCCCTCTTCCATCACCTCCCTGAAGCCTAGGAGGCTGGAGTCCTTGTAGTGGGCCAACCCCTTGTAGCTCCAAAAGAGGATCCGCTTGAGAAGAGGAAGGGTGTCCCGGATCTGCAGCAGCTTGTCAACCTGCTCCTGGTCCTGCACGATCGCAAAGGCAGCCTCTGAATTCTCGGCGAGGTAGTGAATTTCATTCGGCGTGAGGTCTGAATAGGCTCCCACGGCCACGCCGTGGCCGGCCTGTATCGCCAGATCCGCGTAGTACCACTGGGGAGCATTGTCTCCCACAATGAGAACCCTGTCCCCTGCTTTGAGACCCAAGGAGAACAGCCCCAGCGCCAGAGCCTTCACCCTCGCGTAATAGTCCTTCCAGGTGTAGGGCTGCCAGATCCCATGGTGCTTGTGGCGCAAGGCCCTGCGCGTGTCCCCGTATTTCTCGAAGTTGTACTTGAGAATCTGGGGCCAGGTATCGCCCTTCTCGAAATCCATCAGCTGCATCTAGATCCTTTCGCTTCGCTAGTGACGAGTCCGCTCCCGCCTGCCGAAGCCAAGTGCGGCGGCAGGTCGCTGACGAGTAACGAGCTTCCTTCTGCTTGTCACTCGTCACTTGTCACTTGTTACTCCTTCTACCCCAGCCACCTCTTCTTGCGCCTGTAGTGCTTCACGTCGCGATAGCTCTTCCGTGACCCGAGCGCCGACAGCCCCAGATAGAACTCCCGGATGTCCTCGTTGTCCCTCAGCTTGTCCGCAGGACCCCCCATGACAATCCGGCCGTTCTCCATGACATAGCCCTCGTCGGCGATTCCCAGAGCGGCCCTCGCGTTCTGCTCCACCAGGAGAATGGCCATTTTCCGCTCCGCCCGGATCCGGTCAATGATGCGGAAGATGTCTTCCACCACCAGAGGGGCAAGCCCGAGGGACGGTTCATCCAGAAGCATCAGCTGGGGCCGCGCCATGAGGGCGCGGCCGATCACCAGCATCTGTTGCTCTCCACCCGAGAGATACCCGCTGGTCCGCTGGCGGAGGAGCTTGATCTTCGGAAAGTAGTCAAAAACGAGCTCCAGGTCTTTCTTGACCCCGGCCCGGTCTTTCCGGCAGTAAGCGCCTACGTAAAGGTTTTCCTCCACGCTCAGATGTTCGAGCACTCTCCGGCCCTCCATGGCCTGGCTGATTCCCATGGCGGCGATGGTCTCGGGGCCGTACCCGTCGATTCTCTTCCCTTCGAACTCGATGCGGCCTTCCGTGACATTCCCCTCTTCGGTCTTGAGCATGCCGGAGATCGCCTTCAGGGTCGTCGTCTTGCCGGCCCCATTGGCCCCAAGCAGGGAGACAAGCTTCCCTTTCTGCACTTCCAGGGACACGCCCCTCAGCACCTGGATGACCTTCATGTAGGCCACTTCAATATTCTTGACTTGAAGCATGTCGTCTCGCCTGCTTTGAGCCTTCAGTAGCCGATCACCACAGAGACACAGAGGGCACAGAGAAGAATTTCTGTTTGTCCCGCCAGACGGCGGGACAAACAGAAAGGTTCTGCTCCATCGAACGAAAAGCCTGCTCTGGCCTTGCCGGAGGCAATTTTCGTCTATCGGCATCTCCCGATAGACGAAAAAATACATCCACCTCTGTGTCCTCTGTGCCTCCGTGGTGAAAATGCTTTTTGCTTTCCATTTACCTATTTCCCTTTGCCGAGATAGGCGCTGATGACCGCCGGATCCGCGCTGATCTCCGCGGGCGTGCCCTCGGCGATCTTGCGTCCGAAGTCAAGAACAGCCACGCGGTTGGCCAAATCCATCACGACGCCCATGTCATGCTCCACCAGAATGATGGACCGGATTCCATCCCTCAGGACCGGCGTGTCGGGGTAAGTGGATCCCTGCCCTTCAAACACGTCCACGATGAAACGCGCGATGTCTTCCTTTTCCTCCAGGTTCATTCCCGCCATGGGCTCGTCCAGAAGCAGGATCTTGGGCTCCAGGGCCAGGGCTCTGGCCAGTTCGACCCTTTTTCGAAGCCCGTAGGGCAGGAGACCGACGATCTTCTTTCGAATGGGCGCTATTTCCAGAAAGTC
>JALOPA010000215.1 GCA_025454125.1 Thermodesulfobacteriota bacterium | reverse complement strand
GCAGTACATGATCAAGAACTTCGGCCCCAAGATTTACACCCTCGCGGCGGATTACAATTTCGGCCAGTTGAGCGCCGCCTGGACCCGCGCCATGGCTCCGCTCCTGAATGCGGAAGTGATCGGGGAAGAGTTCATCCCCTTGAGCGTCTCCCAGTTCAGCTCCAGCATCGCCCGCATCCAGGGGGCCAAACCGGACTGGCTCATGATGTACATCACCGGACAGAACCACTCCAACTACTATCCTCAGGCCAATGCAGCCGGCATCAAGATCCCCATGGGGTCGAGCATCAACATTGCCCAGGGGTTCGAGCACAGACGGTTCGCGGCTCCGGCCCTTGCCCGGTTCCACGTGACCGCGAGCTACATGGAGGAGATTCCCACGCCGCGCAACAAGCTGTTCGTGGACCGGTGGCGCAAGATGTGGCCGGATGAGCCCTACATGGCCATGGAAGGCCACAGCGCCTATGTGGCGACGCACCTGTACGCAAAGGCCGTTCGTTTGGCCGGGACCACGGACAAAGCCGAGGTCATCAAGGCTCTGGAATCCGGGATCGGCGTGGAGGCTCCGGCCGGTTGGGTGTTCATGGATCCCGCGACCCATCACCTCAGCCAGTACATCCGCCTGGCCCGGTGCGATGAGCAGCACAACATCACGTTCATGACCGAGTGGCCCTACATCGAGCCCTGGTGGACGCGACGCTGCGGGGTGAACCTGGTTCGGAATCCGGAATCGAAGCAGTACATCCCCGATGAAGACCCGTTCTTCAAGATGTTCCAGAAGAAAAAGAAGTAGGGTCTTTTCCTGCCTTCAGGTCCCTCACCCCCTGAGGCCCTGAAGGCAGGCCCTTTTTCTTCCGCGGAAGGAGAATAGGGATTTCGGTTTTTTCGGAAAAAGCGCGGCGCTTCAAGACTGCGCGCTGCCATTCAAGAAAAGAGAGTGCGGGATGAGTTTCGCCTACCTCGTGAGTCTGCTCTATCAGTATGCCGACAATGTGGCCTTCCTGCTGCTCGCAGCCGTGGGGCTCATGATCATCCTGGGCGTTATTGATGTCATCAATCTCGCCCACGGCGAACTGATCATGATGGGAGCCTACATCACCACGCTCACCTACAACCATGCCCACCTTCCTCTTCCGGTGTGTATGCTTCTCAGCGTGATCGGCGTGGGGCTGTTCGGAATGTTCTTGGAGCGCACGGTGATCCGAAGGTTTTACAACGACAAACTCGGAGCCCTGGTGGCCACCTGGGGAATCGGTCTGATCCTCAGCCAGGGAAATCTCCTGCTCCTGGGCCCCTCCATGCAGTCCGTGCCCCTTCCGGAATGGACCGTTTCGTACGGAGGCTATTCGTTCGGCGGATACCGTCTGCTTCTTTTTGCCATCGCCATCCTCGTGGTGCTTGCGGCCTGGTATTTTTTCTACAATACCCGGCTGGGGGTTCAGACCCGCGCCACCATGCAGAACGCCAGGATGGCCCAATCCCTCGGGGTGGACACCCGGAGGATCTACATGCTGACCTTTGCAGGAGGCTCTGCGCTGGCCGGCCTCACGGGCGCGCTGTATGCGCCGACGACCACCATCGTCCCCCTCATGGGCACGACCTTCGTGGACGTCGCCTTCATCACCGTGGTGGTGGGAGGAGGCGCCAACCCGATCCTGGGAGCGCTCACCAGTTCGGCTCTGCTCTCCGTCATCTCCGCCGGACTGAGCAGCTTTCTGGGCACCTTTATCGGCCGGATCGGACTTCTCATTGCGGCGTTGGTGGTTATTCGATTCCTGCCCCAAGGATTTTCTGGATACCTCCGGGACGTCAAGCGGAGACGCATGGCGAGGGCTGCGGAATGAAGGATACGAAACTTGCTCAACTCTGGCGTGAACTTGACGGGCCTCAGGAACTCGGACATGGGCCGGGCTTTTGGACTCTCTTCGGTTTGGCCGCTCTGGCGTTGTTCGGCTATGCTTTTGTGGGTTCGGCGTTTTCCTTGTCCAACCTGGCGATCTTTTTTGCCTACGTGCCCATGGGACTCGGGTTGGGCCTTCTCTGGGGATACGGGGGGGTGCTGAGCTTCGGCCAGGCGGCCTTCTTTGGAATCGCCGGTTACCTTTACGGCGTCGTGGCCGGAAACCTCATGGGCACGGCGGGCGGAACCCTGCTGGCTGCGGTCTGCGGCATTGGCGGGACCATGGTCCTCGCGGCGGCTTTCGGCTATTTCGTCTTCTACGGACAGGTGAGCGGGTGGATCATTCCGCTCTTGACCCTCGTGCTCTCGCTCATCCTCGAAACCTTCATGGGCCAGACCGCGGGATATCAGTGGCGACTGGGGCGGGTGCTGTTCGGAGGATACAACGGCATGACCAACATCCCGTCCCTCACCCTGGGCGGATTGGAGTTCAGGGGGGCGACGGTGGCCTACTATGTGCTGGTGATCGCCGTCACCCTTCTGGTGTATGTGGGCCTGCGCCTTCTGGTCAACTCCCGCTATGGGCATGCGGTGGCAGGCGTGCGGGAAGACGTGGAAAGAACGAGGATGCTGGGATACAACGTGGATTTTATCCAGGTACAGGTATTCACCCTCGCCGCGGGTCTGGCCGGACTGAGCGGCGTGCTGTATGTGTCGTGGGGCAACTACATGAACCCTTCGAGCATGGGAATGGTGGCGGCAACTCTGCCCGTGATCTGGACGGCTGTGGGAGGTCGAAACAGCCTGCTGGCGGTTTTCCTTTCCACCGTGACGCTGCGATGGCTCGCCGACGCCCTGGCTGTTCGCGGAGGGGAGTATGCGTTTCTGATCCTCGGGGCTCTTCTTCTGACCACGATGCTCTTCTTCCCTGACGGAATCGTCGTTTCAATCGCAAGACGATGGCGCCGCCGGAAGAGAAGAGGGCCGGAAGCCAAGCACATTCGGGAGGTCGCATGATGTCGCCAGAGCGAGAAACAGACAACCGGGCCTTCCTGCAGGTTCAAGACCTGACCAAGTCCTTTGGCGGTATTCGTGCCGTCAACCACGTCAACTTCAACCTGTCGAAGGGCGAACTGCGGTGCCTCATCGGACCCAACGGGGCAGGGAAGTCCACTCTTTTCAGCCTCCTGTCCGGTCTGCAAAGGCCTGAATCCGGCATCATTCTCTTCAAAGGGGAAGATATAACCTCTCTGCCGCCTTTCCATCGGGTGCGCAAAGGCGTGTGCCAGAAGTTCCAGACCACGCGAATCTACCGCGGGTTGACGGTGGACCAGAATCTGATGATCGCCCGCCGGGGGCACCACGGGCTTCAAAACGGCCGCCTGGGCTGGGCGTTGGAGACCCTTGGACTGGAGGGGCAAGACGATCTCCTGGCCGGCGAGCTGTCCCACAGCCATCAGCAGTGGCTGGAGATCTGCATGGCTCTTGCCACAGAGCCGGACCTCCTTCTCCTGGATGAACCGACGGCAGGTATGACACCTGAGGAAACCGCCCTGACAGCCGAGTTCGCGATCCAGCTGAACGCGCAGGGCATGACGATCATCGTCGTGGAGCACGACATGGGCTTTGTCCGTCAGATTGCCCGGTTTGTGACTGTCCTGCACTATGGAGGGATTTTCGCGGAGGGGACCCTCGAGGAGATCGAATCGAATCAAAACGTGCGGCGCATTTATCTGTGGGAGCAGTAGCCCATGAGTTCACCACTTCTTGAAGTTCAAAATCTCTGGGCAGGCTATGGGAGCGGCGACATCCTTCAGGGGGTAACCCTGCAGATCGCCCAGGGGGAGATCGTGGCGACCATCGGTCGGAACGGGGTCGGCAAGTCGACCCTCATGAAGACGATCATCGGAATTCTTCCTGCGAGCCAAGGCGCGATCTCACTGAAGGGAGAAGGGATCACCGCTCTTGCAGCGCAAGAGCGGGCCTGGCGAGGGATCGGGTACGTGCCTCAGGGCCGGGAGATTTTTCCCGAGTTGACGGTGGAGGAAAACCTCCTCATGGGGGAGACAATCAACCAGTCCAAACAAAGGCCGCGCTATGACCTGGTGTACGAGTACTTTCCGATCCTCAAGGAACGGCGGCGCCAGACCGCAGGAACCTTCAGCGGCGGGCAACAGCAGATGCTGGCCATAGGCCGGGCCCTGGTGGGAAGACCTGACCTCCTGCTTTTGGATGAGCCCTCTATGGGCATCCAGCCGAGCATCATTCAGGAGATCGGCCGCTCCCTGGTAAAACTCAATCATGAAGAAAAACTGACGATCCTGCTGGTGGAACAAAACACCAGCTTGATCGCCCAAGTCGGCCACCGGGCCTACGCCATGGACAAGGGCCGCATCGTGGCGACCTTGACTCGTGAAACGCTGGTGGATCGAAACAAGCTGGTGCAGTATCTGGCGGTGTGAGTGAACCCCGCCCTGCACCGGCGCGAGAAGAAACCCTATTGGGAGGTGAGAGATGAAAACGCATCATCTTACAGAAAAAGTCCAGGGGCAATACCACTACACGATCGGCCCCTACTCGGAGCCGGTCCTGACCGTGAAACCGGGAGACAGCGTCATTGTGGAAACGCTTGACGCCTTTGGAGGCAAGGTCAAGAATGAAAGAACCAAGCCGAGCCGTGTTCTGCAATTCCCGAACGTCAACCCGTTGAACGGGCCCATTGTGGTCGAGGGCGCTGAAAAAGGAGATGCGCTCAAGATCCAGATCAAGTCCATCAAACCCCGAGGGCCGCAGCCTCGAGGCACGACCTGTCTTTTGCCTCTTTTCGGCGGGTTGAGCAGTACCCAGAAGAGCCCGAGCCTTCAAGATCCTCTTCCGGAAATCGTTCACAAGGTGAGGATCACGGAAAAGGAAGTTTCATGGAGCCGTCGCATCCGTTTCCCCTATGATCCTTTTATCGGAACCCTCGGCACTTCCCCGGAGCTGGATTCCATCAACTCCCTTACTCCCGACACCCACGGCGGCAACATGGATCTGCCGGACGTTCGCCCTGGGAACACCGTCTATTTGCCTGTCCGGTCACCTGGAGCCCGCCTGTTTCTCGGGGATTGCCACGCGACCCAGGGGGATGGGGAGCTGTGCGGGGTGGCCATTGAGTTTCCGACGGAAACCACCATCACCGTCGATCTGATCAAGGGCTGGACGATCCAAGGACCGAGGATTGAGAACAAAAGGGGTTCGGTTTTGACCGTTATGATGCCTACTTCGTTCTGACGCAAATCGCCAGGGTGCGTGTCGGCAACATGGTGGACCCCAACTACACCGTTTCAGCCAGCATCGGGAAAAAGTACCTCCATCCTTAACCTCTTGGGTTGAATGCCATGACCCGGGACAAGGTTGAGAAAAAAGAGCGAAAAGCCGGAAAGACTCGGACCATGAAGTCATCTCAACACGCGAAACTCCAAAGAGGATCCATGGACGACGATTACTATGATCAGCTTCTCAGGAAGTGGTGTCCCGGCTCCTCGCCGGAAGAGGCCTTGGTGTGTGTCTTTGAGACCGTAAGGGATATTCCCTATGGATCGACGGGCGAGAGAAAACCTGAAAAGATTGTGCAGGAAAATCTCGGATCCTGCTCCGGCAAGCATCTCCTGCTCTCCAATCTCCTCAAGTCGCTGGGGTATGAGAACAAAATCGTGACGTGTCTTCACTATTTCAACGACGCCCTCCCTGCCGGGAATGACTATCCCAAGCGGTTCAAGGAAATCCTTAGCACCCATCGGGTGATTGATTTTCACCACTTCGTGAAACTCAAAAGAGGCAGACAGTGGCTGAACCTGGATGCCACATGGGATGCCCTGTTGCAGCATTTCGGTTTCCCGGTGAATTTCGGCTGGAAGGGGGACACCGACACCGTTGTGGCCGTCAAACCCATCAGATTCTATCCCCAAACCGACGATTTGATCGGGCTAAAGGTGAAGCTTATCGCCGACATGCCCAAAGAGGATCGTAAAATCAGGGCAGAGTTCATGAAACTACTCACCGAATGGCTGAGAGAAATCCGATCGAAGGAATGATCTCTCTTTCGGGCCGCGGCCGATCTGGAGAGGAGTAGGTTGAGAGGAAGGTGAAATGACTGCGAAGAAATATTTCGCGGGAATCGATGCGGGAACCACGGGAACGACGGTGATGCTCGTGAACCTCAAAGGGGAGGTGGCCGGAAGCGCTTACCGGGAATACCCCTGCATCTATCCCCACCCGGGTTGGGTCGAGCAGGATATCGAATATGTCTGGGGAAAGATCTGTGAGGCAAGCCGGGAGTTGTTAGCCGTCACCGGCATCGATCCGTCATCCGTGGCCTCTATCGGCGTCTCCAGCCAAAGAGGCACCTTCATTTGCGTCGATGCGGCCTGCAACCCTCTCCACACCTCCGTGGTTTGGAATGACTGCCGCGCCACGGAACAGGCGCAGAGGCTTTCGGAAAGGATTCCCCCGGACCGGTATCAGCAAGTGACCGGAATGCCTATTTCCGGTCTTTGGGCCGCATCGAAGATGATGTGGCTTGTTGAAAATCAGCCTGCTCTCATCGATCGCACCCATAAGATCATCAATGGGCAGGAGTTCCTGCTCAACCGGCTCGGGGCAGAGAGCTTGTATTCGGATCCCTCTTCTCTGACGCTGAACGGTATGATGGATATTGACCGCCTGGACTGGAGTGATGAAGTCCTATCGGCCATGGGATTGTCGAAGGACAAGTTCCCTCCCATGGGAACCCCGGCGAGACAGGAAGGCACGGTCTCGGCTCAGGCAGCCACCAAGAGCGGCTTCGCTAAGGGAACACCCGTGTGCAGGGGAGGTGGGGATCAGCAGTGCGCGGCTGTCGGCTCAGGGGTCATCCGCGAAGGCCTGGCGGAGATTACGATCGGCACGGCCGGCCAGATGGTGGCC
>JALOPA010000214.1 GCA_025454125.1 Thermodesulfobacteriota bacterium | reverse complement strand
GACGGAAGGCATTGAAATCTGCGAACGATTTGGGGCGCTCTACCGCCTCGACACCCTCTACAACTGCCTCGGTTATTGCTATGGAGAGATCTATCAACTGGAGCAGGCACGGGAGTTGAATACAAAAGCTGAAGAACTCGCTCGCATGCTGATGGTGAAATATCCCTTCGGTCGCAGGCAATGGGCCCACGGCCTGGGAGAGGCCGTGGTGGGACTGACGGAAAACCTTTTCGATCTGACATGAACCGCTATCAGTGGGAATCGCGGTTGAATTTGCTCACAGCCCAGATTCTCCTGTACCGAAACGATCTCGGTGCCGCTGAGGCGGTCATTGAAAAGAACCTCGACAGCGTTCGAAGACAACACATGAAAAAGCGGGAAGGAAGCCTTCTGCGTCTTCTCGGGGAGGTTCAAAGGAGACGCAACGAGCATGAAAGAGCTGTCACGACCTTAAGCGAAGCGGTCCGAATTCTTGCAGAGGTTGAAAACCCGCGCCAGCTCTGGCAGGCACACCACTCTCTGGCGTCGACCCTCAAGGAGATGAAGAGAGCGAGCGAGGCAAGAGAACAATGGGGACGCGCAGCGGAGGTTGTCGGGAAGGTTGCAGCCGCTCTGTCGGACCGCGGTCTTCGGGAAGGGTTTCTTGGGGCACAACCAATCCGGGAGATCTTTTCCCAAACCGAGCAGTGACCGGGGCGGCATGCGCCCCTTGGTTTGTACAGGCACAACGACACCGGTTCATAAAACCCGGCAAACGGCCGATCAAGGAAAGGAGGTAAGCCATGCCCATTATCACCATATCCCGCGGAACGTTGAGCGGCGGTGAGGCCCTTGCCAATCTGCTCTCCGAAAAGACAGGGTATCCCGTCGTCGGATTGGAAGTGATCAAAGATGCGGCCACCCGTTTCGGGATCTCGGAAGGCGCAATTTCCAAGCAGCTCAGCCAAGGCCCTCGCGTGATCGAGCGGATCGCAGGGGATAAGAGACGGATTTACTTGAGTGCGGTTCAATCCGCCTTGGCTGAACGAGCCCTTCAGGGGGACTTCATTTATCATGGCCTCGCCGGCCAGTTTCTTCTTGTTGAAGTCCCCAATGTGCTCAAGGTCCGCCTCGTTGCACCCTTGACCTATCGTGTCAAGAGCGTGGTGGAAAAGAAAGGGTTCACCGAACAGGAGGCGATCAAGTACATCCAGAACGTTGACGAAAAAAGAATGCAGTGGACCCGATTTCTCTATGACGTGGATTGGACGGATCCCATGCTCTATGACATGGTCATCAACCTGGATCAGGTCACTCTCGACACGGCCTGCGGGCTGATCCTTTACCCCCTCGACCGCCCGGAATTCAAAGACAGCCCGGAGAAGCAACGGGCCATTCGCGATTTCGCGCTCTCCTGCCAGGTGACGGCTCGGTTAGCCCTCGATGAACGGACAAGGGGAGTCGAGACCTCGGTGGAGGCCAGAGAAGGGAAAGTCTCGGTGAGAGGCCGGGTCTTCACGACTTCCGCCCTGCTGGCCACAGGGATGCAGAGTACCAAGGCGCACATCCATGAGGTAGTCAAAGGGATCCCTGGGGTCAAGGAACTCACGATCGACATCTCAGAGTCACCCATCGCATAGGGCGCTCTTGATCAGACCTGAGGCGATTTGCCTGTAGCCGGGAGGCACGGCTGCTCCCTATTCACATGCATTTTCCTCGCATATCAACGGGCCAGACATCCGTCACTGTGCCGTTGCGGGTCATGTAAAGGACGTCAAACAGGTTGACCGTAGGGTCACAGTGCGAAACGACCAGTTCCAAGACCTGGCCCAGTTCAAAGCGCACGGATCCTGCCGGAAAGTCAATTTGCCCATGCTCATCCCCTCGCCACTCGTATTTGAGATCCGGGGAGGCCGGATTCAAAACAAACGGCGTCGCACCGTCGTGGTAGAGAGCTTTCAGGCCGGCGTCCACGGTGACATGATCCAAATGATTGGTGTTGATCACCGACGTGAGGAGCGTTAACGCAGGCTGAAATTTTTCAAACCGAGACGCGTTTTCCGAAGACCCGATGTTCACATACTCCGCGTCCATCATCGTGTAAGAACCGGTCTGCAAATCGGTCAACTCCTGGATCTTGCCGTCGATCTCGCAGGTCCCTGTGCCTGAACCGGTGAAGATGTCGCAAACCAGTCCTTTCTCTCTGAACTGCCGGACAACATTAGCAGCCTGTTCCATCCACCCGAGGGAGGCAGCCACCCGCTCCTCGAACGAAGGAATGTGCTGAACATGGCCTGCATAGCACTGGACTCCTCGAAGACGAAGTCCGGGAAGCGACGAGAGGGACTGCCCCAGGGACAAGCCGTCCTTGAAGGAAACGCCGGTGCGGCCCATGCCCGGGTCCAGATCCACCAGCACGTTCAGCCGCAAACCCCGCCTCTTTGACTCCTCGCTGAGCTTTTGCGCATTCGCAAGGTTGTCCACAACGACCGTCGTCTCAGGATCAAGGGACAGACATTCCATGAGCCTGCCGATCTTGAGGTCGGTCACGACCGGGGACGTGATAAGCGTTCCTGTCACTCCGCTTCGGGCCAGAACCTCTGCTTCGGAAACCTTGGCCACACAGATGCCCACGGCCCCCGCCTCCATTTGCATCTTGGCGATTCGCGAGCACTTGTGAGTCTTTGCATGAGGCCGGAGCTTCTTCCCGAACCGGGTGACATGGGCTTGCATGGCCCGAATGTTCTGCTCCAGCCTGTCCTGATCCACGACAAGACAAGGGGTGTCCAGCTTCCACTTGGAAACGCCCTTCCAATCCTTCTGCTCCATCGCTCTCTTCTCCTTTTTTCTTCTCGTGCGCCTGAGACGGTTGAGAAATCGGTTTTCACGTCAACGCAATTCAGATTGTCATTTCCACCGAAGGGAGAAATCCTGTTTCCAGGTTTTTCAAGATTTCTCGCTCCGCTCGAAATGACATCGATCGAGCCGCTCTCTCATTCCTCTCACACCCCCCCTGCTCAATAGCCATGTCGGGCTTTGCTCCGCTGCACCTCTCAACCCTGCGTCACTTCCTCGAAGAGGCGTCGATAATACAGGTAATTCTCCAGCGGGATATCCTTGCGAACCCGACCGTCGGCTAAAGGGATGAAGCCGCCATCCGCCAAAAGAGGAGGCACCTTTTCGTAGATCTCTCTTTTGATGCTCTCCTTGTCGAGTCGAAGCACGTCCAAGTCAATGCCGCCGATCAGGCGCAGGTCCCGTCCGAATTCACGCCGCAACTCCCGGCAGTCCATGTCCTTCTGAGGCCCTTCGCAAGCCCAGAGACAATTGAACCCCCACTTCACGATGCTCGGGAGGAGTGAGCGGATATTGGCAAAGGTGAGAAGAATAAGCGTATCCACCCTGTGCCGCCGCAGAACCGAAAGGACCGGCTCATAGCTCTTGAGCACCAGATCTTCATACATTTCCGGGGAGAGGAGCGGCCCGCGGTTTTCGGCTATAGGCTCCGTGAATATGGCTGCGTCAATTTCCGTCTCCTGGAGAGCACGCTCCGCAATCCGCGCGGAAAACTCGCCCTGAATCCTCATGGCCTCGCGTACGAAAACGGGATCCCTTAGAGTAAGAAGCATCACCTCCGTGAACCTCTTCCAACCTTCGACGCCCATGGAAAGGAAGAAGCCGCGGTGAACGCGCAGAAAAAGAGGGTGATTTCTTTTTCGCCATTTGGAGACCAAGGTATTCCATCTTCTTGGAAGACGGCTGCGCTCATCGGGATCCAATGCATCGTGCAGCCTGCGCAGTTCGGATATTGAGCTCGGCCACCTTCTGAGCCCTGGAAGGGCTTCAAGATCGGGTTCGATTTCTTCGCGGCGATCGAAGTGAAACATCTCATACACATCTGCGCCGTATGATAGCCCTTGTTTGCGCCACTCTTGAATGACGTCTTCTTCCATGCCTTCATGGAAGTAAGGGACGCGGTCAGGGCTGCCATATCCCATGGTCTTTCGAAATCTCTCCCGGCTGTCCATAGACCCTCGACGACGACCGTAACCGACGACCAAAATAGGTGAATGCCGCTGCGCCTCTCCGATCAGGGCATGAGCTTTGAGCGGATGGAACAGGTTTCGAAGGGCTCGACCGTGCTCAGGTTGATGAGGCTCATTCATGACTCCTGCTTCAGCACCGGGTAGTCCGTGTAACCTTTCGGCCCGGGCGTATACAGGGTCGCAAAGTCGGGCTCGTTGAGGGAACCGCCTTTCTGAAAGCGCAGCACCAGGTCCGGATTGGCCAAAAAGGGCAACCCGAATGCAACCAGGTCGGTTTCGCCGCTCCGGATCGCCGCGGCACCCAGGTGTGCATTAAACCCACCACAGACGATCGCCGTGCCCTTGAACAGGCGCCGCAGTTGCGGCGAGATGCGCTCGCCGGGGCCGGCCAGCGGGTGGCCGGGCAACGGCTCCATCAGGTGCAGGTAGGCAAGAGGAAAGGCATTCAATCGCTCCACGGCATAACCGAAAGTGGCCATGGGATCGCTGTCGCGCATGTCATTGTAAATGCCTGTGGGTGAAAGCCGCACCCCGACCCGGTCCGACGACCATGCCGCGCACACAGCCTCTGTGACCTCCAGAAGGAACCGGCTGCGGTTCGAGACGCTTCCGCCGTAGGCGTCGGTGCGCCGGTTCGTCCCGTCACGGAGGAATTGGTCGATCAGGTACCCGTTGGCGCCGTGGATCTCCACACCGTCGAATCCCGCATCCTTCGCACGCCCGGCTGCTGCGCCGTAGTCCCTTACGAGACCCGGAATCTCCTCCGGGGCCAGCGCACGCGGGGTCACATAGGCCTTCTTCCCAAGGGGCGTGTGCGTCTCCCCCTGCGCCGCGATCGGGGAGGGCGCTACGGGAAGCTCACCGTCGAGAAAGTCCGGATGGGAAACCCGGCCCATGTGCCACAGCTGCAGGAATATCCTGCCGCCCGCTCTGTGCACGGTGTCGGCGACTTCTCTCCAGCCCGAGACATGGGACTCGGTGTACATGCCCGGCGCACCGACCCAACCGATCGCCTTGCGCGACACGGGTGTCGCCTCGGTCACGATGAGCCCGGCTGCCGCGCGCTGGCCGTAATACCGGGCCATGAGCCTGTTGGGCGTGCCGTCGGGATTGGCCCGCCCCCGGGTCATGGGCGCCATGACCATGCGGTTCGACAGCATGAGGCGTCCCAGCGGGTACGGACTGAACAAGGGATTCTGATCCATGGGTCTTCCTTCTCCTTTGTCTGGACTTGGAATGGAATCAGGCGTCGCTTCTGCCGCCTAGCAACGTCCCTTCTGTCGGGAGGCGAGAGCCCACCCCCCCCTTCAGCCCCACCTTCGGCGAGCCCTTCGGTCTTCCTCAGGGCCGTGAGCCCGTTGAACGGCTCAGGTCGAGCCGCTTTACGAAAGAGAGAAACCGTGTCCACG
>JALOPA010000213.1 GCA_025454125.1 Thermodesulfobacteriota bacterium | reverse complement strand
ATCGGTTTTGATCGACTCGACGTACTCCACATCCTCCTTGCTCGGATTCGTGTCGTCGAAGCGCAGGTTGCACAGGCCCTTGAACTCCAGGGCCAGGCCGAAATTGAGGCAGATGGACTTGGCGTGGCCGATGTGGAGGTAACCGTTGGGTTCGGGCGGGAAGCGGGTGTGCACCCGGCCTCCGTGCTTGTTCGTCTTCAGGTCTTCGGTGATGAGGGTTTTGATGAAATTGGGGGCAGGGGTGAAATCGACACTCGACATGGGATGGCCACTCCTTTTTACGTTGCATCAGGCTTATGAAATCCCTGAAATAGAGCCTATTATAGAAGCCGTGATGGGGTTTGCAAGGGGTTTAGCTCTCCTTAGAGCCCTCGCAGGAATTTTAGCAGGTAACAGACCGCCATGGTCAAAAGACCCTGGACCAGCATGCCTGCCTGAAAACTCCAGGCATCGGCCACCGTGCCGAGGAGCGTGGGCGTGATCCCGGTGCCGAAAACGATTCCTACGGCCACCGTCGCTCCGGCAAAGGCGCTCCGGTCGCCCAATCGGGTCAGCTTGGAAATGGCGACCAGGGCCGCAGGAAAGAACACAGGCATGAAAGTCGCCTGAAGAGCCAGCATGGCAACCAGAAGAGGAAAGGACTGCGCCAGGGCAATCCCGGTGATGGAAAAACCGGAGATCAGCAAGGAAAGGAGCACGACTCTCTTGACTCCGATCCGGTCGATGAGAAAACCTGCAAGAAAAGTGACGATCAGGCCTCCGACTCGCGAAACTCCGAAAACCGAGTTGGCGAGATCAATGGAGAGGCCTTTCTCGTTGACGAGGAAGAGGGGAATGAGGTTGAAAAGGCCTAGGCCGCCTGACGCAGCAAAGCACCAGAGAGAGGCCATGATCCAGAATTCCCTGCGCCGGAAAACGTGCGAAAAGGGGGATTTCTCCTCTTCCTTGGGCCTGGGGTCCGGGGACCGGACAAGAAAGACAATCGTCGCCACCAGACAAAGCCCGCTCAGGGCTGCGACCAGGACGGTCCAATCGAAAAAGCGCAGAGCCGCAGCGGCAAGGAGAGGAATGACCAGGAGGCTGAAACTGGCAGCCGTTTCATGAAAGGCGATGGCCTTGCCCCACTTGTCCGGATGAATCGTTGACGTGAGCAGGGGTAGAGCACAGGGAAGGTACAAGCCTCCCCCGAACCCAAGAACAAAGGCCACAGCACCGAGCCCCCAATAGGTGCTCGTGAACAAGAGCGAGAGAAGGCCTCCGATGAGGATAACAAATCCGGCGACAATGGACTTCTTGAAACCGACGCGGGGAGTGGTCCAGTTCGAGATCAGCAGGGAGAGGGTGTAGCCTACGGCGAGGAAAAGAAAGATGCTGCCGGCCAGGGCGTGGGTGATGTGAAGCCTTTCTTCGAAAACGGGCAGAAGAGGGGAAAGGACCGTTCGCGTGGAAAAATTGAGGAACCAAAGGCTCCAAAAAAGAAGGAGAAAGAGAATGTTCATGAAGGGGCCCTAGTCACGTTCTGCCGTTTGAGGCGTTTTCGTGGTGCCAGAGGAGGAGATCCTTTTTGATGTGGTGGAGCCTGTCGGAAAGGGAGACCTTGTAGAGGTGGGGATTCGTGAACCGCTTGGTTTCGTTTTCCAGACTCTCGATTTCCTTTGCCGCGTGCTGCCGCACCTCCTGAAGCGACGGAGGCTCGTAAACCTGCCGGCCGTCCTTGAAGATCGGCACCATGATCTCCCTGGCTGCGTAGGGCGGCCGATAGGTTTTCTTCATGTAGTCATACATGGGGTGATGAGCGACGACCGGAGTCCCGGAGGGGAGAGGTTCCTCCACGTCCGTGAGAAGGTCTCCCATCATGAACCCTCGGGAGTTGTAAAAGCGCACGATTTTCTTCATTCCAGGGTTGGTCACCTTTTCCGGGTTCTGCGAAATCTTGATCTTTGGAACAAGCTTGTCTCTACCGTAACCTGCGGCCATGAGCTTGTAAACCACTCCAAGCGCCGGGGTCTGATAGGAGGTCATCAGCTTGGTGCCCACACACCAGATGTCGATTCGTGCGCCCTGGTCTCTGAGGCTCTCGATGAGCCATTCGTCGAGGTCACTGCTGGCCAGGATCTTCACTTCGGAAAAACCCGCTTCGTCGAGCTTGCTTCGGGCCACCTTGGAGTAATACGCCAGGTCCCCGCTGTCGATTCGGATGCCTCTCAGGGCCTTTCCGGCCGCTCGCATCTCCTCTGCAACACGGATCGCGTGGTTCACGCCCTCCACCACATCATAGGTGTCTACCAGGAAGACGCAGTTGTCGGGGAAAATCCGCGCGAAGGTCCGAAAGGATTCGATTTCGGTGTCGAAACTCTCCACCCAGCTGTGGGCGTGGGTCCCTCGGATCGGGATGCCGAAGAGTTTGCCTGCTCTCACATTGGAGGTCGCTTCACACCCGCCGATGTAGGCGGCCCTGGCCCCGTAGAGAGCCGCTTCAACACCGTGGGCCCGCCGGGTGCCGAAGTCTATGACCGGCGCGCCTTTTGTGGCTGTTTTGAGGCGGGCGGCTTTGGTGGCAATGAGCGTTTGGTGCCCGACCGTAGCCAGCAGGGTGGTTTCGAGAATTTGAGCTTCTGCAATCGGCCCCACCACCCGGATCAGAGGCTCGTTGGGGAAGACCACCGTGCCCTCGGGAACGGCCCATATGTCGCCGGTGAACCGGATGCCTTTGGAGAGTTCCGTCAAAGCTTCTTTTGAGAAGATGCCGAGACTCTCGAGGTAATCCAGATCATCCGGGTAAATCTTGAGGGAATTCACATACTGAATGACGCTTTCCAGGCCGGCAAAGACGCAGAAGCCTCCTCCGTCGGGATTCTGCCGATAATAGAGATCGAAGCAGGCTTTTTGTCTGCTCTTGCTCGAAACAAGGTAACCGGCCACCATGGTGAGTTCGTAGAGATCCGTGTCCAGCGTGTGGTTGCCGCACTTGAGTCCCTTGAGAGCGGTCTCCCCATCCACGGTTCCCAGATCAAGACCGTGATCCTCATCAAACAGCTCGATCTTATCGAACGATTTCCCGGTCGATGGATCTCTGAATTTTGGGCCCATAGTCTGTACCCTCTTTGTGGGTCCCCTGCGCATCTAGCGCATGACGGCAAAGGGCGGTGCGTCCATCCCTTGTGCTTACCCGTCCTTCTCCTCGATCCGGTAGCACGTCTCAACAGGGGCGCTCACGGAACCGATCGCGCTGCAGTATTTGGTCACAGAAAGTTGGATGGATCGCTCTACGTCCTTTGGGGAGAGCCCTTTTCCTTCGAGCACGTATTCGAGGAGGACCTTGGTGTAGCGCTTGGGGTGGTCGTCTGCCCGCTCACCGGTGATGTTGACTTGAAACCCGGTCACGTCGGCACGCTTCTTTTTCATGATGGAGATGACGTCCATGGCGGTACAGCCTGCGATTCCCATAAGAACCATTTCCATTGGAGTCGGACCTGTTTTTCCGTCAGGATTGTCCAACGTGACGCAGGGGCTGTTGCCTGCCTGGCCGATAAACTGCATTTTTTCTTTCCATTCCAGCTTTGCCTTGATGGTCATATCCGTTTCCTGCTGTGGATTTGATTTACTTCTTACTCCTTGCCGAAGTAAAATACAAGAGGGAGCGGAGCCGGAAAGTAAACAACGCTTGTGGAAGGAGCCGGAACGCCGATCATGGTCACCATTCGCTCAGAAGAACCTGCCGATCTTGAAGGGATCCATTCGATCCATCAATCCGCATTTCCAACGGAAGCGGAGGCGCGCTTGGTCGATCGGTTGCGCGAAGACAGGAAGCTGGCTCTCTCGCTGATTGCGGAGGTGACGGACGGTGTGGTGGGGCATATCGCTTTCAGCCCGGTTTCCGTTGAGCCGAAGACCCCTGCAATTCAAGGCCTGGGGCTCGGTCCGGTCGCGGTCCTGCCCGAATGGCAAGGAATTGGTATTGGAGAGATGTTGATCACCGGAGGGATTGAGGAGTGCCGGCGTGGCGGTTACTCGTTCATCGTGGTCCTCGGGGAGCCGGAGTACTATCAGAGGTTCGGCTTTCGCCGTGCCAGCTTGTTCGGTTTGGGCAACGAATATGGCGTAGACGATCCTTTCATGGTGCTGGAATTGAGACTTGACGGCCTTCCCAAGGTGCCGGGAACAGTCAGATATGTGAAGGTTTTTTCCGAGGTGACTGACGGATAAAGCTTCGAACCCATGAAACTTAGCGACAAAGAGTTCGACCGGATTGTGAAAAGGGCGATTCGCCGCATCCCCGAGGAGCTACGGCAGCACCTGGACAATGTGCTGATCACCGTCCGCAAGAGACCCTCCCGGGAGATGCTGGAGGAGATGGAGGTCCCGCCGGGTGAGGAGCTTCTGGGTTTCTTTTCAGGCATCCCTCTCGTGGAGCAGTCCGTGACCGATCCTCCTCTCTACTCGGACACCATTTTCGTCTTCCAGGAGCCTCTTGAGGAAATGTGCCGGACCGTCGAGGAACTGGAAGAGGAAATCGAGCTGACCGTGGTGCACGAAATAGCGCACTATTTCGGAATCGACGAGGAGAGGCTCGAAGAGCTCGGCTATTCGTGAAGAGAGAGGCCTTGTTTCCGTCTTTTGCGCGAGCGAGGAAACCATGTCTGATTTGAACGACCCCAGGGTGTTTTTCGCCGCAGAGCGCACCTTACTCGCGTGGAGCCGAACCAGCATCACGGTGATGGTGTTCGGTTTCGTGGTTGAACGGTTCGGCCTTCTCGCCAATCTGATGCTCCCCAAAGGCGGGGAATTCATCGGGAGAGGAATTTCTTTTTGGATTGGTCTCCTTTTTATCCTCTTTGGCGTAGCGCTTTCCGTTGTGTCCACGTTCCAATTCCTCCGGGTGCTAAAGACACTCAAAAAACAGGAGATCCCGGAGGGCTACTGGTTGCACCTCGGCGTGGTGGCTAACCTCATGCTGGGGGTTCTGGGTATTCTCGTTGCCATCTACCTTCTTATCGAACTAAAGTGACTTGCGAGCGATCTGGATTGCGGCCATGAGCAAATGCAAGAAGCAGCTCTTCAGAAACGGCCTCCTCATCTCGTTGATGGCGTTCTACTTTTCCTGCGGACAGGACGTTTTTCCTCCTGACTCTCCGGAAAACTTTCCCGGGTATTATACCCCGCACCCCGCATCTTCTTTGTTTTACTGTACCCCGTGTACCTT
>JALOPA010000212.1 GCA_025454125.1 Thermodesulfobacteriota bacterium | reverse complement strand
CGGCCGAAGCAAGGCGGGGACTCCACGGCCGCCGGCGCCATAATCCAATGGGATTCCTTGGGAATTGGAGTGAAGAGTCCGCTCCTTCAAAGGAAATGTCCGGCCTTGTCACCCCTTAGATGACGTTTCATGGAAACAGAAGTTTTCAGTAGAACGGGGCAAGGTCCAAGGCGGGGGCTCAAAGGGACGGTACGCGGGGCACAGGGAACGGCGCAAGGAAAAGCCTAGAATCTATGCTCCTTTGGGCTGCGACCCTTACTCCGTCGAGTTCGTGACGCCGATGTACTCCAGGAAAGCCGTGAGACTGAGGGGAAGCAGGGATTTGGATTTGATCTTTGCGAACAGGAGCCCTATAATGCAGTTTCTTCCAACCTAAGGGGGTTCCATGCCTTTTCTCTTCATCGGTTCAACGGGCGATCGCGCCGGCCACAGCCTCGTGGCATGGGCCATTGCCCGGCGGCTCCTGGAAAAGGGAAGAAGCGTCGGCTTGATCAAGCCTTTCGGCACCGACCCTGTCCACCTGCACGGCCGGTGGACCGACCAGGACGCATCTCTTTTCAAGGAGGCATTGAATCTCTCCGAACCCCTGGAGCGGATCTGTCCTTATCTGGTTTCCGACGAAACCTGGAGACACAAGGGAAGCGACGAGATTCTGGAAGAACTCAAGACCCTTGCCGCGGAGGTCTCCGAATCGAAAGACGTGGTGCTGATCCTGGGCTCCAAACACATCTTTTTCGATGACGCGGCTTGCCCCATACCTGACGTCACGCTGATTCCTGAACTGAACGCTGAATTCCTTCTGGTTCATCGCTACCGAAAAGTGTCCAAAGCCATTTACTCTATTCTCTCGGTGAGTTCGCTGTTGCGGGATCGAGTCAGGGGGATTGTCCTCAACCGGGTTCCGCCGGAGGAAGTCAGAGAGATTCAAACCCGGTTGGTGCCTTCTCTGCGGGAAAAGGGCATTCCCGTTTTCGCCGCTCTTCCCGAAGATCCTGTCCTTTCTTTCAGAAGCTTGCGCGAAGTGGGGGAGGTCCTGGAGGGGGAGTGGCTTTGGGGGGAGGACCTGGGAAAGCCGGTGGGAGCCATGACCGTGGGAGCCACGGACCTCACCGGGGGTTTGCTGCTTTTCAAAAGGGCTTACAACAAAATCATCCTTCTTGAGCCCACCTTCAACACCGCCGAGGCCGCAGGGCCAAGACCCCTTGCCGGAATCGTTCTAACCGGCGGCCGGAGCCCTGCCCCCCAGCTTCTCCAGGCCGCCAAGCGCGCCAACCTTCCTCTCCTCCTCGTGAAGCAAGACACGTTCCCCGCGCTCGAACGTTTGGAACAGAGCACGTCTCACCTGTCTCCCGGAGACGATGTCAAGGTGCGGCACATCCTCCACCTGATGGATTACGAGGGGACGCTCGACAGGTTCCTGGAGTCGCTCAATCCCGCCAAGGGCTGATACGACTCCTCAGCCAAGGGCGCTGGAGACGATCCCAAGGAGTTTGTCGGGCGAGATCGGTTTGGACAGAAAAAGGTTGGCTCCCGCTTCAAGGCCGCGAACCCTGTCCTCATCCCTGGTTTTTGCCGTGAGGAACACGAGAGGAATATCCCGGAGCTTTTCCTTCGCTCGAATTCTCTTGCAGAGTTCGAACCCGTCCATTTCAGGCATGATCACGTCCGTCATGATCAGATCATAAAGGCCTTCGTCCAGTTTCTGGAGCGCCTCCTTGCCGCTTCCAACGGTGTGCACCTCATAGCCTTCGGGTTTGAGCAGTTCGTCCAAGGCCATGAGGACCATCTCATCATCGTCGACCACCAGAATACGCTTTGTCATTCTAGGACTCCTTTCCTGATTCCCTGGCCGGCAGAATCACGAAAATCTCCGTTCCCTCCCCGACCTTGCTCTTGATGTCGATTCTCCCTCCATGGGCCTCGACAATGCCGAAACACAGAGAAAGACCGAGCCCCGTGCCCTTCCCCACAGGTTTGGTGCTGAAAAAAGGCTCGAAAATCTTGTTCAGGTTTTCAGGAGGAATTCCGACCCCCGTGTCTTTCACAGAGACGACAACGGAAGGGGTCCCTCCATCTTGCGAAAAACTCGACCGGATGGTCAACTCCTTTTTGTGACCGGCCGCATCATCAATCGCGTCCCGGGCATTGGAGATGAGGTTCAGGAAGACCTGTTCCAGCTGGTTGGGATCCCCCATCACCCTCGGCAGCCCCGGGGCGAGGTTGCGCACCAGGGCGATGCCATGGTTCAGCAATTGCTGCCCCGTGATCATGAGGGCGTTTTCCACAGGCTGGTTCACGTCGATCTCCTGAAACTCGGGTTTTGTCTGCCTGGAGAACTCTCTGAGGTGATCCACGATTTTCTCGATCCGGTCATTGCACTTGCGGATCAGTTCCAGCCGATCTCTTTCAGGCCACCCCGGAGGAAGGTTTTTCAGGATCACGTGGAGAATGGTCTGGGAGGCCATGAGCGGATTGTTGAGCTCGTGGGCGACCCCGGCGACCAGCTCTCCCAGAGCCCTCATTTTCGAGGCTTCCACGAGATAGGCCTGCGCGTCCTTGAGTTTGGCTTCGAGCGCCTTCTGCACCGTGATGTCCTTGAAGATGCCTGCGGTTCCTATGATGGCGCCTTCTTCATTCCGGAGGAGAAAGAGAGAGGTCAGAATGGTGAGCACTTTTCCGGATTTTGTTCTCACTTCCATTTCAAAGTTCTCGGCCCGTTCCGAAACTTTCAGAAGATCCATGATCTCCCGGGCCAGCGGCATCCCCCGGACGTAGAAATTCGAAATGTGGCTCCCCAGGATCTCCTCCCTGGAATAGCCGAGCATCTCCTCCATGGCGCGGTTGACGTAGGTGAGCTTGCCCTTGAGGTCCGTGGTCAGAATGCCGTCCACAGAGCTCTCCATGATGTGCTCCAGGAACTCCTTGGTCTCCCGGAGCTGGCGTTCCAGGCTCTTTCTCACCGTGATGTCCCGGATGATCTCCACAAACCCGCTGGATTTGCCGGACGGGTCCGTGATGGCGGTCACCGTGGTGAGCACCGGAAAACGCTCCCCGTTCTTGCGGATCCGGGTCATTTCGAGCTCGCACATCCCCTCTGTCCGCGTGCGCCTGGACATGAGCTCCTGGATCCCGCTCTTCCTGTCCTCCGGAATGATCGTGACCGCGATGTTTTCCTTGTTGATCACTTCCTCCTTCTTCCACCCGAAGAGCCGTTCCGCGCCCTTGTTGAACTCCATGATTCTTCCGTAGAAGTCGAGGGCGATGATGGCGTATTCCGTGGCGCTGTCCAGGATGCTGTTCAGGAACCTCGAGAGGTCCCGGTACTTTTCCCTGGACTCCTTGAGCTCCTGGGTTCTCGCCCCCACCATTTTCTCCAGATCCGAGGTGTAGTTCTGGATCTGGCTGATCATCCGGTTGAAAGAGGTGCCCAGGACCCCGATCTCATCCGCCCCGTGTACCTTGACCCTCTGGGACAGATCCCCTCCCACCATCTTGGTGGTGATCTCGGTGAGTTCCTGGATCGGCTTGGTCAGCACCTTCGACAGAGTCAGGGTGAGGAAAAACACCAGGGCCAGGGCTGCAAAGACGATCAGGAGGATCAAGCGCTCCGTCTCGTACAGGGAACTGAACATCTCGTCTTCATAGGTGCCGGCGGCAATCACCCAGTCCCAGGGCTTGAAGTAGATGTATTTGAGCATCTTCAGCCTTGGCTTTTTCTCGCCAAGTTCCGGGTTCACCCAGGGATAGCTGCGGGTCCCGATTCGCCCTTCGGGCAGGGCCAGCACATCCTTGATCATGGCACGGATGTACTCGAAGCCCGAGGAATCCTGGGAATCGATGATGTTCCCCCCCTCCCGGGCCGGGTGGACCTTCAGATTCCCCTCGCTGTCCATGATGTACACGTACCCTGTCATCCCCACCCGGATGCCCTTGATCTCGCCTTTGAAGGAGTGGGCGCTCTGTTCCTTGACGCCCACATAAAGAGCGCCGATCACGGACCCGTCCTTCCCTTTGAGCGGCTCATAGGCGGTGATGTACCAGTCATCGACCACGTAGGCTCTACCCCTGTACGGTTCGCCCGCCAGAATCGCCTTCGTCACCGGGCTGTCCTCGGGGATGTAGGTCCCGATCCCTCTCTTGCCCTGTTTTCCAACCACGTTGGTGGAGGTCCGAAGCAGGCGGTTGCCTTCAATCCTCTGAAAGATCGTGCAGGTCCCTCCAACCAGGTTCTGCACCTCGTCCACGAAGCGCGTGTCACCTGTGAGAACCATGGTGCCCACTTTCCAGACAGGCACATAGACCAGTGTCGTCTCACCGGTGAACTGGTTGGTCGCGTTGAACCGGATCGTCTCGTTTTGAAGGATCGTTATGTTGGGGGCGTCCCTGAACAGCAGCTCGCTGGCCACCCGAAGGTCCGAGACCACCTTGTTTTGAACCATTTCCTGCTGGACCTTGCACATGGAGTGAATGGTCCGCACCAGGTGCTCCAGATCTTCCTCAGCCGCTTTCCGAAGCGCCTCTCCGAAAAGGGAGAGCGAAAGATAGGCGATGCCCAGAAGGGGAACCAGGACAAGAAAAAGGGTGACCGTCACCAGTTTGGCGCGGATTTTCAGATTTCTAAAGGCGGGGATGATCATAGCGTCCTCTCGAAGTCCTGCTCGGGGCTTACCAGGAGGTGCATTAAACCACAATCCACAATCAGCGTAAAGGCCCTTTTCAAGGCTTTGCCCTTGACACCCACACCTCTTTCCAGGATACTTCGCTTCAACCCAGGGACCTTCTGAGGGGGCGATTATGAAAAAGGCAGACATCCTCCTTGTTGATGACGAGCTCGTGTTCACCACCAACATGTCCAGGCTCCTCACCAACCGCGGATACCAGGTGACGACCGTCAAGAACGGGGAGGAAGCCATGGCCGCCCTGAAAGAGAAGTCTTTTGACGTGATGGTGCTCGACCTCAAGATGCCCGTCATGGACGGTATCACCACCCTCGAGAAGATGAAAGCTCTCAACGTCCTCACCGAAGTCCTGATCCTCACCGGCCACGGGTCCATGGACACCGCGTTTCAGGCCATTGAGATGGGGGCCTACGACTATGTGACCAAGCCCTGCGAGATCGCCGAACTGGTCCGCGTTTCAGGCCATTGAAATGGGCGCCTACGACTATGTGACCAAGCCCTGCGAGATCGCCGAACTGGTCTCGAAAATCGAAGCGGCCCATGCCCGAAAGCGGGTCAAAGAACAAAAAAGTTGACCCTCTTTCACCCCCCCCCATTTATTTCGTGACTTTTCCGTTGACATCCGTCCAAAACCCCCTTATCTTCTGCCTTCGCAAAAAGTGATCATTCGATCACCTGCTTAACTCCGAGACCTTTCGGGTCTCGGGGCTCGCAGAAACCGCCCGAGTTCTCGACAGGAGGAACGACCATGGCGGAGATCAACCGGCGAAAAGCGGCGTTCAAATTCTGCTTCTGGCTCCTGGTGAGTGTGGGGCTGTTCGGCTACATCATTCACAGCTATACCTCCGGCCAGATGATCCACTGGTACTACTACACGGCCTACCTCGACGGCTATGCCGTCGACGCCAACCTTTCCATGAATGCCACCATGGACAACCCTGCCCTGCTCAACGTCGTAAAGCAGGATGAGGTCACGGGCCTGGTGGCCATTCCCGTGGCCAAGGGGGACCGCTTGCCGAGGAACGCCAACGGCGTGATTTCCCTGGCTGAGATCAAGGCAGGGAAGAGGGTCGCCCTTGAAGGCCAAACGATCAAGGTGAAGGTTCCCTGGCAGATCAAGGAGTCCAAGGGGTTCAAATACAAGGACACCTTCAAGCACAAGGGCATCAAGACCAACCCCTGGTCAGGCGCCTGGAACGT
>JALOPA010000211.1 GCA_025454125.1 Thermodesulfobacteriota bacterium | reverse complement strand
ACTCCTGCATGTCATGTTTGGCAGATCTTTTGCATGTTTTATAAGTCAAGAAAACAAACTCTTTCCTCCTAAGAAAAAAACCGATTGGCCCAGCGCAGATCGGTTTTTTTCATTTAGTAGCCCAGCCTCCTGAGGCTCCGAGGATCTTTGCTCCAGTTCTTGTCCACCTTCACGAGCAGCTCCAGGAAAACACGGCTCCCGAAAAAACTCTCCAGATCTTCCCTGGCCGCCTGTCCGATCTTTTTGATCATCTTGCCGCTCTGGCCGATAAGAATGCCCTTTTGGGATTCCGATTCCACATGGATCTTTGCGGAAATCGAAATCAGATTTCTTTCAGGCCGTTCCTCCAGATGATCCACGGTCACGGCGCTGGAGTAGGGCAGTTCTTGGCGGGTGTGGAGAAAGATCTTCTCCCGGATCCTTTCCGCGGCCAGAAACAATTCAGACTGGTCGGTTTGCACCTCCTCCGGGAAAAAGGCAGGACCTTCCCTGAGCACGGATTTCAGCTCCTTCAGAAGCGTTTCCACGCCGTCTCCGGTGAGCGCCGAAATCGGAATGATCGCCTTGAAAGGGTGGGCTTCGCTGTACTCGGCCATGATGGGCAAAAGGGCTTCCTTCGGCCCCCTGTCGATTTTGTTGATCACCAGGATCGACGGTTTCTTGGACTTCCTGATGTTGGTCAGGATCATGGGAATCTCGGGGGCATGGGGATGAGGCATCTCAATCATGAGCGCCAGAAGGTCCACTTCCTTGAAAACCGACTGGGCGGAGTCGACCATGCTCTTGTGAAGAGGCGTCTGGGGTTTGTGAATCCCGGGCGTGTCCATGAACACCATCTGGCATCCTGCTTCATGATAGACGCCCGTGATGCGGTTGCGCGTGGTTTGCGGTTTAGGAGAAACAATCGCGATTTTTTTCCCGAGGATCCGATTGAGCAATGTGGATTTGCCCACATTGGGGGGGCCGACAATAGCCATGAAGCCGGACAGGAAGGTCATCGTGCGATCACCGCAATCTTTCCCGGGGGCAGGGAATCGTCGGACAGGATTTCATCAATCCTCGCCTTGGTCCTCTCCTCGATCCACCGGATTCCTTCGTTCTTGTGCCCTCTCAGCAGGGCGACGTCATTTGAAGCGACCCGGAGCGCGATCTTTCCCGCTTCACCCGGCCCGGGCAAAAAGGGGGTTATTTTCCGACGGTACAGCTCCGAACGCACCAGGTGGCCGAAACTCTCGTGCCAGGGCCCGGCCAGAACCTGCCCCTTTTGGCGCAGAGACTCGGACGTCATGAGCCCTATCCGAATCACCGGTATGCCCGCTTCCTCCAGGAGACGGCAACTCTCAGCGCAGATCCGAACCGCTTGTTCCAGGGTCAGCGGCTGATAGGTCCCTTTCTCAAACCAATGGGCCAATTCTGTGCCTTGAATGACAACCACAGGATAGAGCCTGACCATGTCCGGCTTTATCCGGATGACCCTCTGGACCGTGGCGATGAATCTCTCGGCCGAATCGCCGGGCAGCCCGGGCATGAGCTGGATGCCGACGCTGAACCCCTGCTGTCTGAGCAGCTTCGCAGCCGTTTCCGTGTCTTCCGCGGTGTGGCCTCGCAGGGACTCCCTGAGAACGCCATTATCCAGGCTTTGACTTCCCAGCTCCACCGTGGACACGCCAAGAGCCCTGAGAAGAGCCGCCTTCTCCCCGTCGAGCGAGTCGGGACGGGTGGACACCCTCACGGAATGGTAGGTCCCTTTCTGCAGGTAGGGAGCCACAACCCCAAGCAGGTCCCTGATCGTCTTCTCAGGAAGGCTCGCAAAGGTCCCCCCATAAAAGGCGACTTCCCGGCTCTTCCTTGCGGGAAAAGAATCGGATCGCGTGGCCTGATCCAGAATCTCCTGCACGGTCTGACCGTCCATGGGTCGGGCCGGGTGAGAGGTGATTTTTTCCTGATCGCAGAACACGCACCGGTGAGGGCAGCCTTGGTTCGGCAGAAAAACTGGGACAATTAGAGGTTTTTCGTCAAACACAGGAACGTCTCCCTTGCCGCCCTCTGCTCCGCTTCCTTCTTGCTTCTCCCCTCCCCTTCGGCCATGAGCTTGCCCTGCACATAAACGGCCACCCTGAAGACCTTGTCGTGCGCCGGCCCGCTCTCGCTGATCATCACGTACTCCGGCCTGCTCTTGAAGGCCTCCTGGGTGAACTCCTGAAGCACGCTCTTGAAGTCATCCAGAATGGCCTCGATGTCGATCCTCCCGAGCACCGGAACGAACAGGCGGTGAATGATGCCTTTGGTTTTCGAAAACCCCCCGTCCAGGTAAAGGGCGCCTATGAGGGCTTCCAAGAGATTGGCAAGGATCGAGGGTTTCTCTCTGCCGCCGGACAGCTCTTCCCCTTTCCCCAGGAGAAGGTATTCCCCAAGACGCAAGTCCTTGGCCACCTGGCTCAAGACTTTTTCATTGACGATGGCGGCTCTGCATTTCGAAAGAACCCCTTCTTGTTCCTCCCGGAAAAGGTCCATCAGGAGGTGGCTCACGGCAAGATCCAGCACCGCATCCCCGAGAAACTCAAGCCGCTCGTTGTCTCTCAGACCGTTTCCGCCGGTCTCATTCACATAGGAAGAGTGTCTGAAAGCTTCATGAAGAAACTCCGGATTTGAAAACTCATAATTGAGTTCGGCGCACAGTTCACCGAGGTCGTGCTCTTCCATAGGGTCAGCCTGAGGGGATTCGACTTTCGTGTTGCCAACAAGGGACTCGAATTCACTATAGGAAGGGGGTGCTTTTTAAGTCAAGAAAATCCCGTGGTTAATTTATGTTGATTTTTCTCCGGGCCGAAGCTAAACGGAGTTAGCCCAGAGACGCTTCTATGAGCAAATCCCGAAAAACAAAGAAGACTGTCGGCGATCCGGTTCTGACTCCGGACGAGCGGGAACGTCTGGATGGCCTTTTGGGAGACCTCGGTCGTGTGGACCCGTCCCGACTTCGAGCGGATGCCGCAAGCCCCCAATTCGTCGAGGCTCTCGTGGACCGGCTGCCCGTCGCAGATCCTCGGACGTCGACGATCCTTCTGGGCCTGAGGGAAAGCTTCCACGAAAAAAGAGTCGCCAAAGCGATCAAGAAAGCCGCTTTCAGGCTCAAGCAGAAAGGGGTCGTGCTCCCGGAGGAGCAGGATGCCGAACCCCCTGTGCTCCAGGCTTACCGGCAAAGCGAAACCGAGGTCTCTGCCTATTTGGGTCCTATTGACGGGACAGGCAGCAGACCTGTCTTTATCTCCGTCCCTCAGATGCCTTCCGGCGTTGACGTGGCCGTCGGTGTCGTCAACGACGAGGAAGGAATCCTAGAGTTTGCTCTCACCAGGCACAGCAAGAAGCGCATGAAAGAAATCCAGGATCTCTTCTTCAGCAAACTTCCCCACATGGTTCAAACGACCCTCTCTCATGCGGCGGATGTTCTCGATAGGGCCTATAACGCCAGGGCCGCCAAAGTCAGTGACTCCGTAAGAGCCTACCTTCAGTTCAGGCCCTGGCTGCGTGAGCACACCTCCTCGCTTGAAAGACCCGAAGCCTATCGCCTTCTGCCTTCTGAAGCCGTCTCCACGGATTCGCTGACCGAATCACAGCTTCAGCGCCTCTTCGAGCATGAGCTCATGGCGATGTGGATCATTGATCCTGGAGCCCTAAGGCCCCTGATTGAGGAAATCGTAAAAGCTGAGGAAAGCAGGCTTTTCATTTCAGAAGGACAAAGGCTGGAGCATATCCGCAGGATTAAGGACGAAGCCGTCCCCAAGCTCTTCTCGGAAGCCCGAAGGCTGAGCCTCAAATATCGTCTTGAGGAAATGGCCTATATCTTCCTTAAGTCTGCTGAAGAGCCTCTCGCCCGTCTGTGCCTGGCCGGCGCTTCTTCTCTCGCTGAGAAGGAGTCCCCCATCAAGGTCAATTCTTTCATCAGGTTTCTGCTGGAACGAAGTCTCGCCTTTTATCTGAAAAGCTCGGCAAGATCGGAAAAACCTTCGGATCGGGAAAGTCAGAGACTGATCGTTACCTAGCTTCGATTTCACCTCAAAAAAACCAATTTAAGCAAATTCCATATAGTTGACATTAAAGGTTCATTTGGATAGAATACAATCAACTTGTGTCCGTTGAAGTCCTTTTCGGCAAAAGAACGTTACTTACCAGGATCATAGTTTCAGTTCTGGCAAAGGGGGTCCGTCCACATGAAAAGAAAAATAGCCCTTCTGGTTGTTCTTTGTTTGGCGGTCTGTGCCGGCTCTGGGTCGTCAGCGCTTGCAGATGAAACCCAGCTCTACTTCCTCTACTTCAAGGGCGGGAAGTCCCTGAGATGCGATGCGATTTGGAAAACCGCCGACGATTACGCCTGGTGCAGGAAATCGGGTAGCGTACAGGGATTCCCTGTGACTGACGTGGACATGAAAAAGACTTTTGAAATCCAAGCGGCGGTCAATCAACTGGTAAACAAGAGTGAAGCGAGTTTCAACAAGGGAGACTGGGATGGGGCCATTGCAGCAGCTTCCGGTGCTATCGCTCTTGACCCACAGAATGAAGTCGCTTTTACCAATCGGGCCGGGGCCTATGCGAACAGAGGCAAGCTCAAAGAGGCCTTGCAGGACTGCAACGCCGCGATCGGGATCAACCCCCATTTCTCTCTCGCTTACAACAACCGAGGGTATGTCTTGGAGCTGTCCGGCCAGATGCCTCAGGCAACGTTGGATTATGAAATGAGCTGCAACATGGGAAACGCGCTTGGCTGTAAAAACTATCGGAGGATAAGCGCCCCTTCGAAATAGGAGGCTTCTCCACTAAGAAGACAAAGGGAATCCCACCTGCCCGGCTTTATGCCTTGTCCGGAGACGCTTTTTCCCAGCACGACCACTCGCAGTCCCCTCCTCCATAGTCCCGGAGAAAGGGGTTGTCGCAACTCACACTGCGCAGGGTCTCTTTGCCGTCATTTTCCATGTGGTATTCCATAAGCAGGTAGGTCGGCCTCATGTCCTGAGGACACTGGATTTCCCGTCTGACCCATCTTGACCGGCTTTCCATAGGAGTCTCTCCCTCTCCGCGCTTTTCGAGGCCCGGCATCTCTCGTCTTCTGAATCCTACCCCATTTCCAGCCAGGAGGCAAAACGGGGGCTTTCTGAACCCTCAATCGAAGCTCTCTTTGACGAACTCTTTGAGCCTGCCTTCGAAATCCATCTCCCACCCGCCGTGATAGACGATCCGGGTGGCAAGCT
>JALOPA010000210.1:5276-9651 GCA_025454125.1 Thermodesulfobacteriota bacterium | reverse complement strand
AAGGAAGAAATGATCTCGGAGGTGGGCATTCCCCTCAGTCGAATGAGCACGAGGCGGTAGATGAGGAGCCCGACAATGGAGGCGATGACCAGGGAGAGGATGATCGCAAGGGCATAGTTCAGCTTGAGATCATTCACGAAGCTCCAGGTCAGGAACCCCACAAGGACGTAGATGGAGCCGTGAGCGAAGTTGGGAACCCGGGCTACCCCGTAAACCAGGGTGAAGCCCACGGCGATGAGGGAGAAGACGACGCTGTTGACCGTACCGTAAATGAGAATGTCCATAAGCCGGGCTCTGTCTCTGGTTAATGCATGCTATTGGGCGGAGGCAAATCCGAAGCTCGAAATCCGAAGCACGAAACAAATTCAAATGGTCAAAATTCAAACAGAGGAAAAACCATTATGCCAGAGGTTTCTGTCATTGAGGCATTTTGAATTTTTGGAATTGTTTCGAATTTTACAAACCCATAATTTCAAGGGAGCAAGCCCCTTGCAGGCAAGAGGCTTGCTCAAACACGAGTCACTCTACTTCTTGAGCCATGGCGGCATCTGGATCTTGCCGGTCGCGGCTGCCTCAGGGAAGATAGCCACCCTCTCCCCGTTCTGCCACTGGACCCAGCAGCCCAGCACGCTCGTCTTGGGGTCATACCCATAGATGATCTGGTGGTTCTGATCAAAGCGAATCGTCCCGCGCACCGCCGGCAGGTTGGTCGTCTTCAGGGCGTTGACGAGGGCTTCTTTGTCGGTGGTGCCCGCTCTTTCAATGGCGTCTTTCAGAACGAACATGGCTTCATAAGCGCTCACGCAGCCGGTGCTGCGGGGCGGAACCCCCCACTTTTTCTTGAAGCTGTCATAGAACTTCATGTGCTGAGGGGTCACATTGCCCGGAACGTTTCCAGCTTCAGAGAGGGTCACGATCGTGTAAGCGCCTTTGCCTCCCGAGGCTTGCCAGAAGCCCGGGTCTTCAGCCGCACCGATGAACCCGATGGGCAGCGCCGGGATTTCCATGTCCGCCCACTGCTTCAGCATGATCGAGGTTTCGGGCGAGTAGGCCCATATAAAGAGGATCTGAGCTCCTGACTTCTTGCAGTCGTTCAGGGCCGCGGAGTAATCCGTCGTGCCGATGGGATGCTTGTCATTTCCCACGATCTGCCATCCGTCCTTGACGGCGAGATCGCTGACGATCTGGGCTGCGCCGCGGCACATGGCGCTGTCATCGATGGAGATAAACATCTTGTTGAACCCATATTCCGCTTTGATCTTGTGCAGAAGGTCTATGGCCTCTTTGATGTACCAGGCGACGCTGCCGCTCTCTCTCCAGGAAAACTTGTACTTCTCGAGGTCCGTCGCCACCTTCTTGTCCCAGCCGGGCGTGTAGCAGCCTATGGAGACGATGTCGAGAGTCTTGTACTTGGCATAAAGGTCCAGGGCAGCCAGGCCGCACTCGGACATACACGGCCCTCCCGCGATCATGTCAACCTTTTTCTGGAGAATGAGCTTCTCTATGGCGAGGAGCACTTCACTGGTGGGGACTCCAGGCTCTTCATCGCGGGTGTCTATGATTTCCAGCTGAAAAGGCCGCATCTCGTTTCCGACCTTGACGCCGCCGGCGGCATTGATCTCTTCGGTCGCGAGAATCATTCCCCGCTCGCCGTTCTGGCCGTAAGCACTCGCTCTCGGGATCGGAGCGCCGACCAGGATCGGTTTGCCTTTCTGCTGAGCCAACACAGGGCCCAACCCGAGGAACGCGAATACAAGGGTGAAGAGAAAAACGAAGGTGAGAACTTTCTTAACCATGCTGCAGCCTCCTTTCAGTCAATGAGGTTAACGAACCTGACACGCTCGACCCTGTGAGGGGATCGTAATGCATGTGAAGAGAAAGGAACCGGGAAAGCCGAGTCTTTAGCAACATGCTGAAATGAATGGCCAAAAACAATTAGAAAGAACGGGTTAGTGCAAGGATACTAGATAAACTGAGCAGAGGTGTCAAGGAAAAAGCCCGATCCCCCGCTAGCGGGAGAAGTAATCCTTGAACGTCTCAATCACCACACGGATGTCCTCCGCGCTGACATCAAGATGGGTCACGAGCCGGACCCTCTCCCTTCCGCTTATCAGGATTCCGCGCTCTTTCAGGAAGGCCTGAAGGGTTTTGAAGCGGGAAGGCTCCAGGGTGAAGAAGACCATGTTGGTCTGGACCTTGGAAGGGTCAAGGTTCAACTCCTGGACCTGAGCAAGCCCTTGTGCGAGCCTGGCCGCGTTTTCGTGGTCCTGGCTGAGCCTGTCCACGTGGTGGGTGAGAGCGTAAATCCCCGCAGCCGCCAGGATGCCCGCCTGCCTCGTGCCGCCGCCCAAAACCTTACGCCACCGCCGAGCCTTGTCGATCACGTCCCTGGGTCCGCAAAGAACCGAGCCCACGGGCGCGCCAAGGCCCTTGGAGAGGCAGAAAGAAACGGTGTTGAAATGGCGGGTGATCTCGTGAACCGGCTCCCTGAGTTTCACTGCGGCATTGAATACGCGCGCTCCGTCCAGATGAATGGAAAGCCCGTGTTGTCTGGCCAGGGCAGAAGCCTTGGCCAGGTAATCGAGAGGCAACACTTTGCCCTCCTGGGTGTTCTCCAGGCAAAGCAGGCGTGTTCTGGCGAAGTGGAAGTCGTTCGGCTTGATGTTTCGCGCCACCTCATCGAGATCCAGGGTCCCGTCCTCCTGGAATTCGATGGGCTGAGGTTGAATGCTGCCCAGCACGGCCGCGCCTCCACCCTCAAACCGGTACGTGTGAGCCCGCTGGCCCACGACGTACTCATCGCCCCTTTCGCACTGGCTCATGACGCCCAGAAGGTTGCTCTGGGTGCCGCTGGTTGCAAACAGGGCCGTCTCTGTGCCGAGCATGTCCGCGGCCAGAGACTGAAGCCGGTTGACCGTGGGGTCTTCGCCATACACGTCATCGCCTACCTCGGCCCAGGCCATGGCCTCGCGCATGGCAGGTGTGGGTTTGGTGACCGTGTCGCTTCGGAGATCAATGAGTTTCGCGGGTTCGGCCATAAGATGCCTAGCGCCTCGACAGAATGATTCGGGCATCCGCTACCACGCAGCCCTGCCCTTCAGGATAGACGATCAGCGGGTTGATGTCGAGCTCGGCGATCTCCGGATGGTTGGCAACCATGGCCGAGAGCCTGAGAATGCAGAGCTTGACAGCCTTGATGTCCGCAGGCGGACGCCCCCTGATGCCTCGGAGGACCCGGTAGGCCTTGATGTCGGTGATCATCTTTTCGGCGCTCGTTTCCCACATGGGAGCCAGCCTGAAGGTCACGTCCTTGAGGGCTTCGACAAAGATCCCGCCCAATCCGAACATGCAGATGGGCCCGAAACGGGGGTCTTTGGTGGAGCCGAGGATGACTTCCACCCCTTCCTTGGCCATTTCCTGAAAAAGGATCCCTCGGATGCTGGCCCCAGGCTTGTAGCGCCGGGCGCTATCGATGATTTCGTCGAAGGTTTTTTCCGCCTGCTCTTGAGACTTGATCCCCACTCGCACGCCTCCGGCATCGGACTTGTGAAGAATGTCCGGTGAGTCCAGCTTCATCACCAGAGGCAGACCGATCTCCTTTATGGCTTCCGGAACTTCCGAGGGAGAGGCCACGAGACGGCTTTTGAGCAGAGGAAACCCGTAGCACCTGAGAAGTTCGTGGGCTTCTTTCTCCGTCATGAAGTATTCCTTGCGTCCGGAGAGCCGCACGGCAATGGCGGCAGCCGCCTTTTCCTGATCCTCCAGCAAACGGAAAACCTCTCTTCTCCTCCCCTCGTGGGGTTTCATGTTTTCTCTGTGCCGGATCATGGCGGCCATGGTTCTCGCCGCATCCTCTGGGAAGACATAGTTGGGAATGCCGTTTTGCTCCAGGTAGGCGATTCCCTCTGACACGTCCACGAGGCCCATGAAAGAGCACAGGATGGGTTTGTCGATGTCCTTGGCCACGCGGGGCACGATCTGGGCGGTCTCCATGATCTGGGTGGTGGCTGCCGGCGCAAGGATCACGATGGCCCCGTCCACATTCTCGTCTTCCAGGGTGTACCGGATCGCCGCCTCGTAACGGTTGGCGTCCGCATCCCCGATGACATCCACCGGGTTGTTGACGCTGGCCGTGGGCGGGAGTTTCTCTCGGAGTTTTTTCTTGGTGTCCTCGGTGAGGGAGGCCAGAGTGATTCCGGGCCGGATGAGCGCATCCGTGGCCATGATCCCGGGGCCGCCCGAATTGGTCACGATCGCCACGCGGTTTCCCTTGGGCAGGGGCTGGGTGGAAAAAGCGAGAGCGTAATTGAAGAGCTCGCTCACCCCTTCGACTCGCTGAATGCCTCCCTGCATGAAGATGGCGTCATAGGCGGCA
>JALOPA010000210.1:0-5258 GCA_025454125.1 Thermodesulfobacteriota bacterium | reverse complement strand
GAACCGGCCATGGAACCGGTGTGGGAGGCGGCGGCCCTGGCCCCTTCTGCGGAGCGGCCTGCCTTGAGGGCCAGAATGGGTTTCCCTGCGTTCATGGTGATTTCCCTTGCCACCTCGATGAAGGCATGACCGTCGGTGATATCCTCCAGGTACATGATGATCACCTTGGTGTCCGGGTCGTCTTTCAAATAGCGGAGCAGATCCACCTCGTTGATGTCCGCCTTGTTTCCAATGCTGATGGACTTGGAAAAACCCATGTGACGGCCTGCGGCATAATCGAGGACCGCCACGCACATGGCTCCGGACTGAGAAATGAAGGCAATGTTGCCGGGTTTGGGCATGGTGCCTGCGAAGCTCGCGTTCATGCGCACGTTGGGGTTCGTGTTGGCGGCCCCCAGGCAGTTGGGACCGAGAATCCGGATCCCGTTGGCCTTGGCCACGGCCTTCACGTGCTTTTCCATTTCCACGCCCTGGCCGCCGATCTCCTTGAAACCGGCGGTAATCACGATGCACCCCTTGATGTTTTTCTTGGCCGCTTCCTCGATGGTGTTCGCCACATGACCCGGAGGCACGATGAGAACCGCCATGTCCACCGGGTCGGGAATCTCCAGGAGAGAGGGGTAGGCTTTTACCCCCTGGATAGATTTGCTCTTGGGGTTCACAGGGTAGAGGATGCCCTGAAAGCCCCCGTCCAACAGATTTTTGAAAATCGCAAGCCCTAGGCTGCCGGGACGGTTGGTTGCGCCCACCACGGCGATCGACTGAGGGCTCAGAATATGTTCGATACCTTCCATGATTCACACCTTTCAATTTGTGAAGAAAATGAACCGGCTCCAGGAAAGCCAGAGCCAAACCCGAAGACTTCATGCCCAAGCAGGTTCCTGAAATGCACAATGGGTTCGTCACTCCCGCCCTTCGACTTCGCTCAGGATAAACTCCGGCGGGAGTCCAGAAAAGCCAGGAAAGACTGGATTCCCACCGGAGTTTATCCGCCTCAGGCGGGCGGGAATGGCAGAAAATAGCGTCTTTCGACTTCTTACGATCCCAGAAAAATCCGTTGCCTTCCGGTGAACCAGAACCAGAGACGCAGGATTCGCCTGCTAGCATGCCACGTTTCCAATGCAAGTCAAGAGAGAACCCTGATGAAGTACCTTTGGGATCATCGGGTTTGAACGGCCACAGCGCGGCAGGGGCTTCCGCTGAAGCCCTTGAACGGAGGCGAGAGCACGATCAAGTCACATTCCTTGCCTCGGATAAGGTGAAGGTTTGCGAGCCCTTCGACAAGGACCATGCCTGCGTCAAGGAGGGTTTTGTGGATGCCCTGGTCAGGGTCGTCGATCGGACTGGGGGAAGGCGTGTCCATGCCGAGAAGCGCGACGCCGGCTTTTGCCAGATCCTGGGCCGCGTCCAGGGTCAGACAGGGGAAATCCAGAAAGAAGGAAGAAGTCCCGTAGTAGCGGTCCCACCCGGTTCGGAGGAGAACCCTCGCGCCCTGACGGAGCACGGCCCTGTGGGCGTAGAGGTCTTCTCGCGTGATCTTGCCCTTTTTCCCTTTGCTCGTGAAATCCAAAATCACGGCTCTGCCGATCAGGGTCTCCAGGGGGATACGCTCAAGGGCCAATCCGCCCTTCACGATATGAGAAGGAGCATCTAAGTGGGTTCCCAGGTGGTTGCTGAAGCGGATCGTCTGCAAGACATAACCGTCCTTTTCCAGGTTCCTGACCTCTTCGCACTCAGGCCCTGAATCGCCGGGCCAAACCGGCATCCCTTCCTCGATGGGAAGGGTCAGGTCAAGGTACCGGACAGTCCGCTTGCTCCCGGGAGAAGGGGTGCCGCTGTTACGCCGGGCCGGCAAGAGGGGAGACCTTCCCAGCCTTTTTCATCTTTTTCTCTTCTCTTCTCTCCTTAAGCGACTTAGCGGGCTTCTTCTTTCCTTCCTTCTTCGTGTCTCTCGCTTTCGACATAATCCTGCCTCCTTGATTCAATTTTCCTAATCGATGAAATCCTCCATCGATCTCTTGCTGATGACTGCTCCATATTATAGCGTTTCACCGGCAAACGTCAATCCCTTGGATTGGTTACCCTTCGTTGTTCAGAATCGTCAACTGATCGTTCAGGGTCCAGTAGTCATAAATGTATCCGATGAGAAACAGACCACCGGTGAGAAGGTAGATAATCCCCGTGAACCACTTGCCCATGTAAAACCGGTGAATCCCGAACATGCCAAGAAAGGTGAGCAGAATCCAGGCCACATTGTAATCGTATCTTCCCGCTCTGAAGCGAAGGTCGGCTTCACGATCCATGGAAGGGATGAGAAAGAGGTCCACGATCCAGCCGATCAAAAGCAATCCCAAGGTGAAGAAATAGATGGTTCCGGTCACAGGTTTGCCGTAATAAAACCGGTGGGCTCCCAGGAACCCGAAGATCCAAAGAATGTAGCCGATCGTCTTGCTGTGCGTATCCGTTTCGATGTTTCTCATCTCCTGTCCTCCTTGTGCAGTCTGTGTCGGCAACAAGACCTCCTCGCCGTCACTCCCGCGAATGAAGCCTGTCCCCGGGCAGGCGGGGAGCGGGAGTCCAGTGGAATTCAGAAAGACTGGATTCCCGCCTCCGCGGGAATGACAGAAAAAGATGTGCTTGTCATTCTTGCGAGCGCATCACCCTTTGATCACACCAATGGGTTTGAGCCGCACCACCTTTTTGCTGATTCCGGCGCCGTGGACCACGTTGACCACGTCGTTGACATCTTTATAAGCATCAGGGATCTCCTCCACCAGGGTGGCCTTGCTCGCTCCTCTCACGAGAATCCCCTGGTCCTCCAGTTCCCGGGCAATGGCCCTGCCCTTGGCCGCCTTGATGGCCTGATGCCTGCTCATCACCCGGCCTGCTCCGTGACACGCTGAGCCGAAGGTCTCTGCATAACCCTGCTCCGTGCCCGCGAGGACATAAGAGCACCGTCCCATGTCTCCGGGGATGAGGACCGGCTGCCCAATTTTTCGGTAGTCCGAGGGGATTTCCGGATGGCCCGGAGGAAAGGCGCGCGTGGCCCCTTTCCTGTGGACGCAGAGGCGCTTCTTCCCACCCTGCACCTCATGGGTTTCCATCTTGGCCATGTTGTGGCACACGTCGTAGACCAGCCGAAGGCCAAGGTCTCTGGGCCCGAGCTGAAACACCTGCTCGAAAGTCTCCCGCACCCAGTGGGTGATCATCTGTCGGTTGACGAAAGCGAAGTTCGCGGCGCAAGCCATGGCAGAGAGATACCTCTCACCTTCCTTAGACTCCACAGGAGCGCAACAGAGTTGAGGATCAGGGAGCTCGATACCGTGTTTCCTGGAGGCTTCGAGCATCACCTTGATGTAGTCATCACAGACCTGGTGCCCCAGCCCACGGGAACCGGTGTGCACCAGCACGGTCATCTGGTCCTTGTAGAGCCCCATGGCAGAAGCGGCACGCTCATCGAAGACCTCTTCCACGTAGCCGACCTCGACAAAGTGATTGCCGGAGCCCAGCGTGCCGAGTTGTGCCTTGCCTCTTTCCAGCGCACGGGAACTCACATGGTCGGGATCGGCGCCGGGGATGCAGCCCTGGGCTTCGATGTGATCGGTATCTGCTTCTGACCCGTAACCGTGTTCAAGGGTCCACCGGGCTCCTTTCTCCAGGACTATCGAGAGTCCCTTCGGGGAAAGCCTCAGGTCCTTCCGGGTCGAGCCGACTCCAGAGGGAATGTTGCGGAACAGAGCATGCACGATATCCTGGATCCTCTTTCTCGCATCGTCAGCGCTCAAACTTGAGCGCAGGAGCCGCACGCCTCAGTTGATGTCGTATCCCACGCCGCCCGGCGAGACGATGCCGGTGCTCACGTCAAAAGCCGCCACGCCGCCGATCGGGAACCCATAGCCCCAGTGGATGTCCGGCATGGCCATGGAGTTTCCTACGATGCCGGGTAGGGTGGCCACGTTGACGACCTGCGAAAGGCTCTGATCGTTGCGGATGTCCTTCATCATCTTTTCATCCGCATAGACCAGCCCTTCGGTGCGCATCTTCCCTTCCCGGGGAATGCGCCACCGCCACTCATCGATTTTCTGGATTTTAATGTCCGCCACGATGCATCTCCTTCATTCTCCACCGCTGGCGATGGAAGAAAGGGACAAAGGGACAGAGGCACAAAGCAAAACAAGGGACATAGGCACAGAGGCACAGAGGGACAAAGCAGAAGATGTCTTCTTTTCTTTACCCTTTTGCATCTTTGCCCCTTGTCACTTTGTCCCTCACGCAGCCGGCTTCTGCTGGCAGCTGATCAAAGATCGAAAATTACTTGGGCGGTCCACACCCCCTGACGGTTTTCAATTTTCAGTTGATGATAAGTTGCGGCCTTCACCGTGGTCTTAATCGGATGACGGCCTTCATCGTAGCTCTCGCCTTGAGCCAGAGCCTCAAGATGATGATCGTGAACAGAGAGAACGTTGTAGTTCTTAAAAAGCAGCCCCTCAGTGTCAAAGAGATAGACGAGCTCATTAAGCCAAGTGATCAGAAGCTCTTCGTCCGTCTTTGCTTCCAGCAGGAACTTTCGGGTTTCGCTGATTCTGATCGTCTCCGGGTCTGTGAGAATGGAGCTCAGCGCTTGAGCCGCCTGCTCGAAAAGCTGCGGTAAACTCCCTCCGAACACCCGCACCCCTAGGTCGCCTGTGTGATCCACCAATTCGAATCTTCCGCTCATTCCTTATCCCAGAAAAAACCCCTTCCCGCTTTCAGCCCGCATCGAAAGCATGGGCCTGACGGGTTTTGTCATTTCGACCCCTTCGACAAGCTCAGGATAAACTCCGGGAGAAATCCTAAGATCTCGATACGCCTAAAAGCAAGATTTCTCTCCCGCCCGGAGAGCGGGATCGAAATGACTTTACGCCGCAGGCTCTGAGGGAGAGGGAGTGCATAAACAACAGCGGGCAGTGAAAAGGTAACAGCTTGCTGAAAAATACCTGCTACGCAGGCTGCTCAAAAACGTCCAGATGCAAGGCACCCGACAATCTTTATCCGCCTCCGGCGGGCCGAGGAATGAGAAGTACATTCCAGTACGTCGCAGTGACGAGGGATGAGGCTTGCCAGCCTCTGGCTGGGTAACGCAGCAGATGGGCGTTTTTCAGCCGCCTACTAATGCTTTATAGCAGATCGGTCTTTAGATCGTCAATTCTTGTGCAGAGTCTCAGTGAAGCCTTTACAACTCTGTCATTTCGAGCGAAGGCGAGAAATCTTATCGTTCA
>JALOPA010000209.1 GCA_025454125.1 Thermodesulfobacteriota bacterium | reverse complement strand
TCACCTGGCTGTGTGAAGGTGCACTGAGCGATGGGGACACCATGGGCCCTCTTCAACCCGAAACCCCAGACTCGAAACTCAGGCCGAGAACCCCAAATCCTCCTCCATCACCAGGTAAGCTTCATGCCCGGTCCAGAAGAGGAAGCGGTGGCAGTGAGGGCACTGCATGATCGCTTCATCCCGCTGCAGTTCAATGAACTTCTGGGGCGGAATGTTCAGATGGCAGACCTGGCAGGTTCCACCCTCCACCGGAGCGACGGCGATGCCGGCCTGCCGGGACAACAGGGAATCGCACCGCTTGAGGAGGTTGGGATCTATCTTCGCCCTGATCTCCGCAGCCAATGCATCGAACTGGTCCAGGCGCTCCTTGAGGCGGTCGGCCTCCTCCTGGAGGACCTTCCTGTCCGCCTCCATGCGAATCTTGTGGGTTGCCGCCTCCGTCTCCAGGGTCTGAACCTCCTTGGAAAGCGTGTCGATTTGCTCCATCACCTCCAGGGCTTCATCCTCCTTGCGTCTGATTTCGGCCTTGAAGTCGTCGATCTCCCTCAAGATGGCCTGGTATTCCTTGTTCGTCTTCACTTCGTTCATCCGAATCTTGCACCGGGCGATACGATTTTCCAGATCCGCTATGGACTGTTCCAGCGACCGGCGCATTTTCCGGGCATGGTCGCTCTCCGCTTTTCGGGTGAGGAGAGCCTGCTCGAAGCGCGTGTATTCTTGCTCAATCTCGGCGATACGCCTGGGCGTCTCGTTGTAGCCGCGGATCACATCGCTTTTCCTGTCCTCTAAAACCTGGAGTTCGACAAGATACCTGAGTTGTTGGAGCAAGACAGTCCTCCTGTGTTTTACAGTATCCAGAATGGGTCTTCTTCCCGGCTCGCCGTGAAGACCTCCAGTTCCAATTGACCAAGGGAAGCTTCAGAACGCAGAACCTCCGCCACGGGAGCCACGATGATTCTCTCCGAAGCGAAGTGCCCCATGTCGACCAGCGCCATTCCTTCTTCAAGGGCGCGTTGAGCCTCATGGTATTTGATGTCGCCCGTGAGGTAGACATCCACCCCAGCTCTCGCGGCGAGTTCGAGGAGGCTGCCGCCGCTTCCCGTGCACAGGGCCACACGCGACACGGGACGAGAAGGATCGCCCACCACCCGAATAAGAGCCCCGTTCAAAACTCGCCGCACCTCCTCCGCAAAGGCCTTCAAAGGAAGAGCGCAAGGCAGCAGCCCGATTCGGCCCAGGCCCGAGTAAAGCTCCTCATGACGCAGCGAGGGGTCCACCTCGAGAGGCTGCAAGGCGTCGAGCGCAAGCAACTCTGCCAGGGTGTCGTTGGTTCCGGCCCTGGCCACATCGAGATTCGTGTGAGCGGCGACCAGGTTGACCCCGCCTCGCAGCGCCCTCGCGACGAGACCGCCCGGAAACTGATCGACGCGCACGGCATCCAGAGGCTTGAGAAAAAGCGGGTGATGGGTCACCAGGCACTGACAGCCGAGCTGTTCCGCCTCCCGTATGGTTTCCAGAGTGGGATCCAGGGCCACCAGAACACGATCCACCGCCGCCGCGGGATCCCCCACCTGAAGTCCACACCGATCCCAGCCCGCAGCCAGGCGAAAGGGGGCGTGGGCATCCAGCCATTCCAGAATGTGTTGGACTCGAACCATCGTCTCGGACTACCCCCCAAACAAGAGAAGGGGTGCTCTCTTTGAGAACACCCCTTCATTTTTCCTTGAAGCCAAGGGTTGAGCGACCGTCTGTGTCGGCTGCAAACCCCTGTATATTTTTTCGGGCGCGACCTTCGAGAACCTCTGTCTGACAACCATTTCCATTCCGACCAACTCTGCATGCAAAACTGATGGGCCCACCTGGCCTCGAACCAGGGACCTACCGGTTATGAGCCGGTGGCTCTACCAACTGAGCTATGGGCCCTACACTCAAAAGCAACCTTGAGCTGCTAATTAAAGAAAAGCGCTCCTACCTTGTCAAGCTATTTTCCTCGTCAAAACCATTTCCGGCCGCGTTTGGGCAAGCCCTTTCCGTCGGCCGCGGCCTCAGGCGGCTTGGGCCTGGCAGCCGTATCGGGAGCAAGCTGCCGCGCCTTCTCATAATAAAAGGCCGCCTCGTCCGGCTGGCGCAGCTCCTCGTGCAGGCGAGCCAGAGCCAGGTTGATGCCGGGATGCTCGGAATCCAGGGCCAGAGCCTTCTTCAGACATTCGATGGACTTCTGGGGCTTCCTCTGGCCCTTGTAACACCGGGCTGCGCATTCGTAGAAAGCCACCTCCCGCGGGAATTGAGAAATCGCATCCTTGATCCAGCTGTGCGCCAGATCGTAGAGGCGGCCCTCGAGCAACATCTCGATGATCCGCATGTGGAGCTTCTTCCCGAGCCTGTCACCCTCCTTGAACTTGTTCAGCATTTCTCCCAGGGCTTCGTGCTTTCCCTGCCGCATGAGGCAATAAGCCACTCCGAGCCGCAGCTGAATATCGCCCGGGTTGAGAAGCAGCCCCTCCTGGAAGGCCCGGTAGGCGAGCGCGACGGTCTTGGGAGAATCCATGTCCTTGAAAAAGCTGAGATCCACTTCGGCAGTCTGCTTTTTGGTGGCTCCGCCCAGATAGCGCCGTTCCACATCCAGCAGGATGGTTCCAATCCTGCCAAAGATTTCGGGACTCCTTACCTGAGCACTGACCTCCCTCAGGGTCGTCAGGGCCTGGGTGATCTTGCCGGCATTGACGAGATAATCGGTCGTATCCTGGTGGACGACCACACGATCGTGAGGCAGGGTCATGAGCTGCCCGTAGAGCTTGGCGGCATAGACCGGCAAGCCCAGCACCTGAGCCCTGACCGCCATGCCGTTCAACGTCTCCGCCAGCTCCCCCAAAGGTTCGCTGTAGGCCGGAAAATTCGCCCGGGCCTCAGCCAGAAGCCTGGAGATCTCTGTGAAGTTGTCCTGCTTCAGAAGAAACATCAGCAAGGGCTTGAGGCTTGCCACATGATACGGGTCGAAAGACACGGAGGTCTGATAGCTCTTGAGTGCCTTTTCCATGAGACCGCGCTTCTCATAAAGCTTTCCATACTGGTAGAAGGCACGGGACAGGAGCCAATGGGTCAGGACGCGGTTGGTTTCGGACTTGGCAATCTCCAGCGCCAGGAAGAGATTGCTTTCGGCTTCGAGCCATTCCTGTCGCTCCGTTCCAGTCCGGGCCAACCCCAGGTAAGCCTGAAAGAGCTGATCGCGAGTCACCCCCTCCATCCTCAGGCATCGCGAGTACAACCGATGCGCATCCTCCAGCTTGCCTTCATCCACAAGACTCTGAGCGATGGAAATTTCCTGGTCTATCTGATCGATCCCGAAGCGTTCCCTGAAGACCTGCTGGACCATCGACTCCAGCCCCTGCTGACTCAGCGGGTCCGTCAGAATATGGTTCACCCCCTGAGCCAGCATGCGGAGGCCATTCATGACGTTGACCTCGGACATGATGGCTACCACGGGCAGGAACGATGTGGCGCCGAGACTTCGAATCTCCACCAGGAGATCCATCCCGGTCTCTTCGCCGGAACAGGTCAGCATGACCAGGTCGACATTGCTGGAAACGAGGGCCTGAAGAGCATCCGCAAGATTGTCGGCAATGAGGATCTCACGCAGTCCGCACATGCGCAGACAGGAAAGGTAATACTTGCGTTTCTTCGGCAGCTCGTCGAAAAACAGCACCCTGAGTCCGGACAGGCCTGTCTTTTCCTCATCATCATTCATGACCCGGCTCGCTGAAAAGGTTTCGAGTTCCTGGTTCCTGATTCCTGGTTTGAATCTTCCGACTTCCGACCACCGGTTTCAGGTTTCGATGAAGCTCTTGAGCTCCTTGCGGCGGCTGGGGTGTCTCAGCTTCCTGAGCGCCTTGGCTTCGATCTGCCGGATCCGCTCTCTTGTGACCGCAAAATCCTGTCCGACCTCCTCAAGGGTATGATCCGCCTTTTCACCAATGCCGAAACGCATGCGAAGGACTTTTTCCTCCCGGGGCGTCAAGGTCGCCAGGGCTTTTCGCGTCTGCTCGCTCAGGTTCAGGTTGATCACCGCATCCACCGGTGAGGCCACGCGCTTGTCCTCGATGAAGTCTCCCAGATGGCTGTCCTCCTCTTCACCGATGGGGGTCTCCAGACTGATGGGCTCCTTGGCGATCTTCAGGACCTTTCGCACCTTCTCCACGGGGAATTCCATCTTCTCCGCGATCTCCTCGGGAGTGGGCTCGCGACCGAGCTCCTGGACCAGGTAGCGCGATGTGCGGATGAGCTTGTTGATGGTCTCGATCATGTGCACGGGGATGCGAATGGTGCGCGCCTGATCCGCGATGGCCCGGGTGATGGCCTGCCGAATCCACCAGGTGGCGTAGGTGCTGAACTTGTACCCGCGCTGGTACTCGAACTTGTCGACGGCTTTCATGAGCCCGATGTTGCCCTCCTGGATCAAATCCAGAAACTGGAGCCCGCGGTTGGTGTACTTCTTGGCAATGCTGACCACCAGCCTCAAATTGGCCTCAATGAGCTCGCTCTTGGCGATCTTTGCCCGGATCATGCCGTCTTCCACGCGGCGCAGGATCTGCCGGAGCGACTTGGAGTCCATCTTGGCTTCCATCTCCAGCTGGCTGATGCGCTCCCTGGCCGACACAGCGCGGGCAACGAGGTGCAGGAACTGCGTGGGGGCCACCCCCAGATGCAGCGCGCACTCCTCGAGCTGCGCCTCCCCCTGCAGCGCATTGTCGTAAAGGGGCTTGAGCTCCTGAAATGGCTTTCCGCAAGTCAAAAGGCTTTCCTGGAGGTCCTTTTCGGACTGCTCGATGTTGTCCAGGCAATCTCGCAATTTATTGATGATATTATCAATATGCCGCCGCCCCAGCTGCATTCCCTTGAGCAGATTCACAATCTGCTCCTTGTTCTGCTGAAGCTGGCCCTTCAATACCGTCTGCTCATCCAACGTGATGTTGTGAGACAGAAGGGTGGTCTGCATGATCTTGTTGGCCTCGTCGAGCTTCTGCACCTCTTCGAGCATCCGGATGACGCGGCCCTTCTGATTTTCTTCCTCCTCGGGACTGATGTCCTCCTCCACCTCTTTGAGCACGTCCGGGATCCGCACGACATCGTTTTCCAGCCGCTCCCGCAGGCTCATGATCTCCTTGATGCCAATGGACGACTCCATGATCGCGTTGAAGACTTCGCGCTCGCCCGCTTCTATCCGCTTGGCGATTTCGACCTCGCCCTCGCGGGTCAGGAGCGACACCTGCCCCATCTCCCGCA
>JALOPA010000208.1 GCA_025454125.1 Thermodesulfobacteriota bacterium | reverse complement strand
GACGAGTTCATGATCTTGATGCCCTTGTCGCGCAAGAAAATGGCGGTCAACCTTGCGGAGAAGGTGATCAGCCTGTCCCATGCGAAACCGATGCGCCTGGACGAATCAGGAAAAACCCTGGCCATCACCTTGAGCATCGGAGTGGCTTGCGCTCCGGAGGATGCCAAGGGAGACAAGGCGCTGATTCACAAGGCGGACACCGCGCTCTACTACGCCAAGAAGGCCGGCCGTGACCGTATGGCGACTGTGGCTGAAATCGTTCCGCAGGATGTGTTTGTGAAGACGGCCATGTTCCAATTGGAGAAAGCCGCCATCGCCGGACGGAAAATGCAGCTCTCTGCCGTGGCCGAGTCGCTCCGGAAGTTCAGCCAGAGGGAGAGCCAGTTCTTGATCGCCGAAGGGGCGCCGGGCATGGGGAAGAGCATGTTCCTGGAGACCGTTCAGCGGAGCCTGGCCCAAACCAAGTCGATCCTGCAGATCAAGGCGGCAGGAAAGCCTCAGGAGCTCTACCGCCCCTATTACCTGATCTCCGCCATTCTCTCCGAGCTGTTGAAAGCGAGAAAGGAAAAAGGGGCGGAGATCCTCAAGAGCCTCTCGCCGGAGGAGACCTATCACTTGTCCTTGATTCTTCCTCAGCTCGCGGAAGGGAAGCGCGAACCAAAGCAGGAGGACAAGGTTCAGAGAGAAAAAATTTTCTACACCCTGCTGCAAGTGACGACGAAGATCATGGATGGAGCTCCCTCCATCTGGCTCCTGGACGATCTCCACTTCAGCGACGAGGCGACGCTTCTCTTCCTTCGCCAGATCATGACCCGGCACCAGATTCCTCTCTTTGTCTGCGCCGCGGCAACGGAGTTCTCCAGGGAAACGGGAGACGGGCCAGGCGATACGCTGGGCCGCTTTTGTGCCGACTACGGCCAGGAAATCGGTCTGCGGAAGGTCACCCTGTCGCCCCTGGTCGAGGCGGATGTGGTCCGACACCTTCAAGCCATTTTCCCGAGGATCCTCCTGCCCAAGGACTTCGGCAGGGCTCTGGAACAGACGGCCCAGGGCAACCCCCTTTTTCTGAACGAGATCGTTCGAAAGCTCGTCATGGACGGAAAGATTTCTCTGAGCGGCCAGCAATGGACCGTCAGCCCTCTGGAGGAGGGATACTTGCCGAGGTCGCTGGAGGAAATTGTGCGGCAGAAAATCGCAGCCCTGGATGAGGAGAGCCGCAGGGTCCTGGATCAGGCCTCGGTGTTCGGAGGTCAGGTCTCCCTCAGCATGCTGACCGGGAGCTCGGACCAGAGCGAGGCCAAGATCCTTGAGTTCGTGGACAAGGCGGTTTCCCAGGGGCTCATCAGTTCCGATTTCCAGCTCAATGACGAAACGGTCCAGTTCCTGAGCCGGCGTGTCCTGGACATTGCCTACGGGACGATTCAACGGAACACGAGGCAGGCGCTCCATGAGAAGGTGGGCGTCTACCAGGAATCTCTGTACGAGAAAGACCTGCTGCCTTCGGCAGCCACCCTGGCGTATCATTTCAAGCGGTCGGCCAACCAGGAAAAGGCCCGCCTCTACGAACAGCTGCAGGTGACGCAGAACAGCATGGTCTTCAACGCTGTGGAGGCCGTGCACTACACCGGCGAGGGGCCGGCGGAGCTCAAACCCAAAGAGCTTCCCCTCGATGCGGAAAGCGTCGCGTTGCTCCCCAACGTGTTTCGAACGTTCCTGCTGGCCGTGCGAAACACCACGCTCTACCCCGCAGGAAGCCGGTCCATCGTCGTGGCCAATGAAAAGGCCAAAGAAGCGATCGACAAGATCCTTGAGCGGAACGACACGCTGACGATCTTTCAGGTGGAGCGGGCCTTGCTCGTGAACGGGAAGCGGGTGGAGATCGTCGAGTTCAAAGCCTTTGCCGCCTCGTTCCTGCAGCTCCTCTACCGCCTGGAGCTTAAAGGAGTGACCTTGAAGCGGGGCCTGTCCATGGAAGAACTGACCGCCCTGCTGGAGGCCTTCGGCCGGACCAAGACCGAAGCCATCGAGCAAGGATTCTGGCAGCGCTTCATTGAAGAGCAGAAGCTGGCCCACGTGGAGATGTCCCAGGTGCACTACGCCATTCGGGGCGAAGGGGAGATCCCGGGTCCGGACAGCACCGGCGAATTCCATGCGGGCGGGGCGGTTCAGGAGGAGGTCGCGGAAGAGGAACCGGAAAGAGACACCCTCTCCCTGGTCCCCGAGGTGATCAAGGGGCTCCTGAATGCCGCCAAGAGCATTAAGCTTTACCCCCTGAAGAGCAAGGCCACCGAGAGCGCGATCCAGGCCGCCCTGAAGAGGCTTCGCCGCGTCCTGCGAAGGGAGGCCCACCTGACCATGGCTCGCGTCGAGGACTCGCTTTTCGTGAATGATCAGAAGGTGACGTCCTCGGATCTCGACATCGTGGGCCAGAGCTTTCTCCAATTTCTTGATTCCCTGGGTCTGAAGAGCATGACCTTTCTTCCGAGCGTGACGCCCGAGGAGATGAGGATTTTTGTCGGTGCGGTGGGAGACATGCCCTCGGGAGCCCTGGACACGGACTACTGGAGCCGGCTTGCAAAGGAACAAGGCCTGAAAGGGATCCTCTTCGACTACCGCTTTTACGAGACCCGGATCGGGGTGAAGCCAAGCGACAGCGGAGCGTTTCATGCCGTGGCCGGAGCCCGCGGCTTGGTCAGGAAGCAAGTCCAGGGGGTACAGCCGGGGCTGGTCGCGGTGGACGAGGAGTCCTTTGACCGCCTTATGGAGCGCATGCCCAAAGAGATCGGGGATCTTCTTCTGGAAGGCGAGGAGAAGGAGATCACGTCCATCATCAAGCGCCTCTTCCACGGGTATCTCAAGTCGAACCCTCCGGTGCGGCAAAAGGTGATCGCTCGCTGCCAGCACCTTTTCGAAGATCTGATCACAGGGCTTCAGAACCAGCTGGCGAAGATTCTGGCCAAGCCGCTCCTCCTGGTCCTGTCCCAGGAAAAGGACCCTGCGGTCCTGAAGGAGTTGACCAACCTCCTCTACCGCCTCTCCACGCTCCTGGTTCAGTTTGCGGAATACCCCGTGGCCACCCAGATCCTGCTGCATCTGCAGCGGCGATACCGGAAGCTTCTGGAGGCCAACAGCGACCAGGCCAGGATGTTCGAAGACATCCTGATGAAGCCCCTGGAACCCAAGGCCCAGGAGCTGATCCTCCACGATTTTCACTCCAAGGAGACCCTGCGGCAGCAGAATGCCGTTCAGCTCCTCGGGAGCCTGGGCAAAGTCGCCTCTCCCCTGCTCATCGAGGTCGTCAAGGGAGATGCGGACCTCCGGATCAGGCAACTTGCCGCGAGCCTTCTTTCCGAGCAAGGATATGAAGCGGCCAAGGCGCTCAAAAGGGTGTTCATGCTGGAGAGCACTGCGGAGGAACGTCTTCAGATCCTGGATGTTGTGGACAGCGTCACCCGGGACCTCAAGTCGGAGCTGGTCCAGGCGCTCGATGACGAGAACGAGCAGGTGAGGGCCAAGGCCTTTAAGCTTGCACGGCGACTGAACACGGATGAGGTGGAGAAAATCCTCTTGGAGCGCGCGGACAGCATGAAAGGCGAGGTGGCTGCGGATGCCATCAAGTGCCTGGGAAACCTGAGGCCGCAAGCGGCTCTGGAGAAAATCGGAACTTTGATGAAAACCGCCAAGGACAAAGAACGGTTGGTGGCCTGTTGCCAGACCTTGGGCCAGATCGGAGATCCCAGGGGAATCGAGCCCCTCGAGCGGATGCTCTCGGTTCAGAGTTTCCTGCCCAGGCGCAGGAAATACCTTTCCCCGATTCGCGTGGCCGCGGTGGTCGCTCTTTCTTTCATTCATGATCCTCGCGCCGCTCAACTCCTGGAGCGGTTTGCTCACGACCGGGACCCCCAGGTCCGGCAGATGGCCGCCTCCCTGATCCATCCCGCCCCACCCGCAGAAAACCAGTGATCAGTAAACGGTGATCCGTAGGAGAGGGGGGATCGCTGCAGCCTCCCTAGGCTCTGACGCTGGCCTTGATAAATCCGACGATGTCTTGCGTGTTCGTCCCCGGGCCGAAGATTGCAGCGATGCCGCAGGCCTTGAGCGCCGGGAGATCTTCATCCGGGATGATGCCGCCTCCGATCACGAGCATGTCCTCGACGCCTTTTTCCTTCAACAGTTCCATCACCTTCGGAAAAAGGTAGTCATGGGCTCCGGAGAGGATGCTCATGGCGATGACGTCCACATCCTCCTGAACAGCGGCTTCGACGATTTGGCGAGGCGTTTGGCGAAGTCCGGTGTAGATCACCTCCATCCCGGCATCCATGAGAGCACTGGCCACCACCTTGATGCCTCGGTCGTGACCGTCCAGCCCCGGCTTTGCAGCCAGCACTCTTATCTTTTTTTCCACGTTCATGGTCATCGCTCCGTTAAAGGTAAAATCATTCGAACATCGGGCCCCACTCAGGGCATTGAACATTTAACACGTCCCATAGATCATTGAAGGGACCCGCTGAGGAGCGTACCCCTCCGTAGGTCCGGTGTCCAATGATCCATGGTCGATCCCTACCTCCCAAGGGTGTTCACTTGCCGGTATTCTCCGAAGACCTGTCGGAGGGTGTCGCAGATCTCGCCGAGCGTCGCATAGGTCTTCACCGCTTTGAGAATGGGCCCCATGAGGTTGTCTTTTCCTTCAGCCGCTTTCATCAGGTCCGCGAGGGCATCGGCGACGCGCTTCGGGTCTCGCCGGGCTTTGAGCTTTTTCAGCTTTTCGATCTGCGAAACCCGCACGGCAGGGTCCACCCGGAGCAGGTTTTTCGGCTTCTCCTCCTGCACCTGGAAGCGGTTCAATCCCACCACCACCCGTTCGCCGCGCTCGATTTCCCGTTGATACTGGTAGGCGCTGTCCTGGATTTCCCTCTGGATAAATCCCTTCTCAATCGCCGCTGCGGCGCCGCCCATTTCGTCGATTTTCGCGATGTAGGCTTCGGCGCGGTTGAAGATCTCGCGAGTCAGTTCCTCCACGTAGTAGGACCCCCCGAGGGGATCCACCGTGTCCGAAACCCCGGTCTCGTAGGCGATGAGCTGCTGGCTCCGAAGGGCAATCTGCACGGCCTCTTCAGACGGCAGACACAGGGCTTCATCCATGGAGTTGGTATGAAGGGACTGGGTCCCTCCGAGAACAGCGGCCAAGGCTTGAAAAGCGACCCTCACGATGTTGTTCTTGGGTTGCTGGGCCGTGAGGGTGCAGCCTGCGGTCTGCGTGTGGAAACGAATCATCTGAGAGCGA
>JALOPA010000207.1 GCA_025454125.1 Thermodesulfobacteriota bacterium | reverse complement strand
TTTCGTCCTGAGTTCTTTGAAATGGGCTTTTGAGCTTCCTGGCAGCGGAATGCAAGGCATCCTCATACCTGTGGTCATGATCTTTGCAGGCTTTTTGGTTTATATCGGCACCCTGTGGTTTCTGGACAATGGCTTTGTTCTAAGGACCAAGAGCCTTCTGAGACAGGCGGCATCGTTCTGAGTAAGGCTGCGAATAAACTACCCCGCATCAAGCTGCGGGGTACCCTTAAAAGGGACCTGGTATCAAACGAACCAAGATTCGGAGAACTGACCCCGAAGGGATTGGGGTGGATTAATGTTTTTGTCGTTGGTTATTCCCACCAGAAATAGAGTGAGATATCTATCAGGCGCATTGGAGTCCCTAACACTTCAAACATATCCACGGGACATGTTTGAAGTGATTATTGTTGACAACGGTTCAACAGACAACACGCGAGAGATCCCTGCATCCTTTGCGGACAAGATCCCCCACCTGCGATATGTTTGTGAGGAGACGCCGGGACTTCACGCCGGCCGGCACCGCGGCATGGCCACGGCGAAAGCGGATATTCTGGTGTTCGGTGACGACGACATCCAGGCTTCACCGACCTGGCTGGAGGGAATTGCTGAAGCCTTTTGCGATGAGCAGGTCGTCCTGGTGGGGGGAAAAGACCTTCCCAGGTTTCAGCAAGAGCCTCCCCTATGGATTAAGCGCATGTGGGAAAAGGGTCGTGACGGCGCCAGGATGCTTCCCTATCTCAGCATCATGGATTTGGGCGATGAGGTCAAGGCGATCAGCCCGTATTATGTTTTCGGCTGCAATTTCTCGATCCGCAAAGCCGTTCTGATCGAGGCGGGGGGGTTTCACCCGGACGCGATGCCTCCAGAACTCCTCCGATACAGGGGCGACGGCGAAACCCACGTCGCGCGATACCTTGAGGGACGAGGGCTCAAAGCGCTTTATCATCCCAAAGCCTCGGTTCATCACCTCGTGCCAACGGAACGGATGACCGAATCCTACTTTGTGAAACGCGCTTTCCTTCAGGGGATCTCAGATTCCTACGCGGATCTCAGGAGCAGAAAAAAGCCTTTACCTTTGAAGAATCTCTATTTCAAGGCAAGGCACCGTTTGCTCCTCGGGATGAAGTTCATCCGGAAGGCGAGAATTCAGACCGGATATGTCCGGGGATACTGATGGTCTCGCAAAAAGTCCTCCAAGTCGTCACTCCCGCGAAGGCGGGAGTCCAGAAGCGCTAGAAAAGACTGGATTCCCGCCTTCGCGGGAATGACAAAAAAGAGCGGTTTTTGACTTCTTACGAGTTCTTCAACCTTGGATTCGGCTTTTACGCCCGGGGGGTGAACCTTGAAATCCCGGATCGGCCTCTTCCTCATTTCGCGAGGTGCGGACGGAGGCGTTTTTCAGTACAGCCAGGCCGTCCTCACAGCGGCCGCCGCCCTTCCGAGAGACCGCTTCGACGTACTGGGGGCCTGCGGATCCCACGAGTGGGCTCAGCTGGCCCGAGAACATGGTATCCCTACAGTCCCATTGCGCCTCGGTATCTGGAAGTACCTCAGCTTTCGAATGGTTTGCAGGTTCCTGCCCATTTCCCTCTGGCGGAAACTCGCTCCCTCGTTGAACCCGATCGTCCATCGGATCTCCCGATGTGCCTGTGACTTGTGGATCTTTCCAGCCCAGGACACCTGGGCCTATCTGCTCCCAGTGCCCTCGTTGGGAACTATCCACGACCTCATGCACCGGTACGAGGCGCGATTTCCGGAAGTATCAGCGCACGGGGAGTACGGAAAAAGGGAGGCACACTTCAGAAATACCTGCCGATGGACTCGCGCCGTTCTGGTCGACTCGCAGACAGGGAAGCGTCACGTGGCGGAGAGCTACGGACTGAACCCTTCGGAAATCTATGTGCTGCCCTATGTTCCTCCGAAAATTCCCCCCGCGGGTACTGCAGAAGATGCCGCCAACCCAGCCGCTCGCTTGCCCAGAAAATATTTTCTGTATCCGGCCCAGTTCTGGGAACACAAAAACCACAAAGCCCTGGTCCGGGCCGCCGCTCTCCTGACCGAAGAAATGCCGGACCTTAAAGTGGTTTTCACCGGAACGCCGAAAAACGCCTATGCTTCAACCATCGACCTCATTGAAAAGCTGAAGATGAAAGAGCATTTTGAGTTTCTGGGTTATGTGCCACAAATCCATATGCCCGAGCTTTATCGAAGGGCGAGAGCTCTGATCATGCCGACCTTTTTCGGGCCGACGAACATCCCGCCGCTTGAAGCCGCCGCTGTCGGCTGCCCCGCCGCTGTTTCCGATATCTATGGAATGAGGGAGCAAATGGGGGATGGGGCGCTTTACTTCAACCCCTCTGCGCCCGCAGAGATCGCTCAGGTCATGCAGAGTCTCTGGCAAAGCGACGACGCTTCAATCGAAAAATTCTCGAAGAACTCCTTTTTCGCACCGGCTCGAATGGGCCGTGACATTCAACACGGCCGCTGCAATCGAACCGGAATGGAATACTGAGGAGGAACACGTTTGGGACCTTCAACTCCAACTTCACAAAAGCACCATTCTCTGGTGACCGTCATCGTTGCGGTTCTCAACAGGGCAACCACGGTGGAAAGGTGCTTGGAAAGCATTGAAGCGCAGGATTATCCTGCAAAGGACCTGATCGTCATGGACGGCGGGTCGACGGACGGGACTCTCTCGATTCTGGAAGAATACAGGCCTCACATGGCCCATTTTGAGTCTGCCCCCGATCGAGGGATCTACCACGCCTGGAACAAAGCGCTTCAGCACGCGCGCGGAGAGTGGGTGTGTTTTCTAGGGGCGGATGATTTTTTCTGGTCCTCCCATGCCTTGAGTGAAATAGCACCCTTTCTAAACGAGGCCGAGGGGAAAGGAATCCGGGTCGTCTATGGCCAGGTGGTCAAAATCAATCAGGCAGGGTCGATTCTGAGGGTTGAGGGAAAACCCTGGGGAAAAATCCGTTGGCTCATGCCCCATGGAATGCCCCTGCCCCATCCCGGTCTCATGCATCATAGGAGTTTATTCGAGACCCACGGGGTGTTTGACGAATCCTTCCGCATTGCCGGAGACTACGATCTTCTGCTGCGGGAACTCCGAAAGGGTCAGGCGCTGCATGCCCTGGGGGTGCGTGTGGTCGGCTCCGAGGTAGGAGGCATTGCGGATTCGTTGAAGCTTCTCTCTCACGAGGAGGTTTCCAAAGCACGGCAGAAAAATGGGCTCCCGGCCTGGACATGGATTTCGCTGGCCGTCTATGCCCGTTCGTGGGTACGTCTTCAGTTGAGAAAGCTTCACGCTTCAAGGACGGTTCGATAAAAGGCGAGTTGCTCTTCTGCAATGGAGTCCCAGGAAAACCTTCTTGCCCACTCTCTTCCCTGACGGCCGAGACGTCTTCTCATGTTTTCATTCTCGACAAGCAAATCCATTGCGGAGGCAAGCTGGTCAATCCTTTCCGGCTCAATAAGGAGGGCTGTTTGATTGTCTTCAACCGCTTCCGTCAAACCGCTGATCCTTGTGCCCAGCACAGCCTTTTCTGCGGCATTGGCCTCTACGGCCGTGATGCCCCACCCTTCGAACCTCGACGGCATGGCCAGGAACAGGCAAGTGCGCAGCAGTTCGAGTTTTTCTCGCTCCTCCACCCTTCCGAGATACGCCACCCGGTTGTCCAGACCATGCCCCTTGATGAGTTCCGTGAGTCGCTTCATGTCCCCGGGCTTCCCTGCCCCGGCGATTTTGAGAGAAACGGAGGAGTTTTTCATCCGCGAAATAGCTTCCAAAAGCAGGTCCAGGCCTTTCATGTAGATGTCGATTCTTCCGAGAGAGAGAATGAACGGCTTCTCCTCCGGATCCAAGGCAAAGAACTCTTCAGAAACACCGTTCGGGATGTTCGTAACCTTTTTTTTGGGATCTCTATTCTCTATTTCATCCCTCACACTTCTGGCTGAGGTGATCACGTTCCTGGCCGTCTTCAGGATCGCCCTTTCCGAAAGAAAAGGGAAGAACCCAATCACAGGGTAAATCTTGAACGCATGCCGGTCCATCAGGTGATGAATCACATTCACCACCGGCCTTTTCGTGTAAAGATCCGCAAAAGACGGGGCGAAAAAAGAACACTCGTTGACGACCACATCCCCCCTGAAGCGGGCAATGTGCAGAGGCGCCTCCAGGGAGAAACTGAGTCGACTCGGCACATAGGATGCGCTCGTCCCGAGCCTCCGGTAGCGCACCCCGTTGATAACCTCCTCTTTTGCCCCCGGGAAGTTTCCTGTCAGCACCGTGATGTCATGATGCCGGGCAAGCCGTTCGTTCACCTTGTGAACCCGCAGGGCGCCGCCGCCGCCGCACCAGGGGTTGTGGACGTCATCGTAAATGAGGTCAAGAATCTTCAAGAGGCGTCTCCCTCACTTCCCTTTGTGCAGGGAGATGGTTCTGACCAGGCTCTTAAGGGAGCGAAAGACTCTCCGGATCTCGTCGAAATCCCGCAAGTGCCAGAGCGTCTGAAGCACATACCCGGGCCTGAAATAAAACTCCCGGTAGGCTCTGGCCAGGATGTGCTCGAGGTCCTGGCGCTCCATGTCCAGGGTCTTCATCACCGGGCCATAGGTCATGTCGAATTCCTTGAAGCTCTTGGCCAGGAGCAGGTTGTTCGCCTTCGCATATTCATATAGCGATGTGCCCGGGTAGCCCATACAGATGGAGAACTGGACCTGGTCCGGCGAGAGCTTCCTGGCGAACCGGATGGTCTGCTCCACGCTTTCCCGCGAATCATAGGGAAAGCCGAACATGAACCCGCCCAGGGCCTGGATCCCGTGCTTCTTCACCATGCGAACGCCCTTCTCGATCTGCTCCAGGGTCAGGCGCTTGTTGATTTTGTCCAGGACCTCTTGAGAACCGCTCTCCACTCCGAGGCGGATCATCTTGCATCCGCTCCTTTTCATCTCCTCCAGCATGTCGTCGTCCAGGTTGTCCACCCGGCCGTTGCAGGTCCAGATCAGCTTGATCTTTTCCTCTCGAAGCCTCCGGCAGAAATCGATCACCCTCTGGCGGTGAGTCGTGAAGGTTCCGTCATCAATGTTGAGTTCCCGCAGGCCGTAGGAGGCCAGCAGGTGGCGGATTTCAGCGAACACATTGTCGAGGCTCCTGAATCTCTGCTTGCGGCCGTCCATGATCTGAGGCCACAAACAGAAGGCGCAGGGATAGGGGCAGCCTCGGGTAGTCATGAGGTTCATAAAGGGCTGGCGGGAGTACCAGGCTTCCACATACCACTGCCACGGGATCGTCTCCCGCGCGGGAAAAGGGATTTTGTCCAGATCCTGCTCATACTCCCCGTCGCCGTTGTCGACGATCTTGCCGTTGGTCCGATAGGTGATGCCGCGGACAGCGCTCAGGTCGTTCAGGTTCAACACCACTCCGGTGATCTTGGTGTCGAACTCATGCCGGATCACCACGTCGACGGCAGGGCAATCTTCAAGGACCTCTTTGTGGAAATAGCTTGCATGAGGCCCGCCCACCAGAACCGAGGCGCCCGTCGCCTCTTTGAGAGCCGTGAGGCTCTGATAGTCCGCCTCGATCGACGGGGTCGTGGTCTCCATGAACACCGCGTCGGGCTTTTCCTTTTTCGCTCCCTCGAGTGTGGCGGGGAGATCCAGGTCCTGGATGACGGAGTCAATGTAGGACACGGCCACTCCCGCGGCCTCCAGTTGCGCCGCACTGTAGGACAGGAAAAGAGGGTACTGAAGGAACTTGTCACTGCGGTGTTTGATGATCCTGTTTTGTGAGCGGGTGCCGTAGCCCTTTCCTGGCCAGGGCGGATTGATGATCAGAACCCTCATGGATTTACCTCTCCTTCCGTTGATGCAGAAAGCCCGCCATCTGCGCCAGGACGCTCACTCCCAGCAAAACAAAGACAAGAGGGAACTTTCTGTCTGCAAAAGAGGCCTTGAGAATATTGGCGGTGGACCACAGCCTCAGCGCCATGTAGTTTCCTTTCTCACGGACCTTGGTGGAAAAAATGTAACTGCTCTGTCCTCTGCGAAACTGCCATCGCAGGAAACTCCGGAGCGAGTCGCGGGCCCCGTGATAGGCGACCACGTCCGGGCAGAACCGGATCCTGGCTCCGGCTTTCTTCAGGTGATAGGCGAAGAGGGAATCCTCCCCTCCGGCATAAGGGAAGGTTTCGTCAAAGCCTCCGACTTCCCAGAACAGGGGCTCCCGCACCGCGGCGTTGCAGGAACTGAGGCTGTCCGTAAACCCCTTCTCGTCCACTCGCCACATTTTTTCAAACCCGATGGACCCTCCCGCCGGGAACCCCAGGGCTGAAATCGAATCGCCCAGAAAAGTGGACGGCTTCAGCACCAGCCTCCCCATGACGGCGTCCACAGCCTCGTTCCGGAAATGCCGGTCCATGCGCTCCAGCCAGTCCGGCGCCACCTCGCAGTCGCTGTCCGTAAAAACCAGGATCTCGCCCCCTGCGGTGCGCGCCCCTTCGTTTCTGCACCGCGCCGGTCCGCGGTTTTCAGGCATCCGGAGGACCTTGCATGGATAGGAGTCGGCGATGCGAGCTGTGCCATCCCGTGAGCAGTCATCAACAAGGATGAGTTCGAAGCCCTTATACACCTGAAGGGACAGAGAAGTCAGGAGCGCGGGAAGGGTCTTCGCCGCCTGGTAGGCAGGAACAATGACCGAAAATCTCATTAGTGGCTTTACGTGTCAGGGGGCGTTCGACCTGAGAAGACCTAGATGAACTTGTCCCCCTCACTCCTTTCAAATCTCATCTGCGCAATCTGCTCGGAAATCAGGCCCAGCATGAAAACTAGGATCGAAGTGGTAAAGAGCAGCGCGCTCATGTTGGTAAAGCGTTGCGACATGATAAACGTGAAGGTGTAGTACCCTAGACCCAGGAGAAACAACAAAAGGCTGATAGGGAGAAAGACCCTCAGGGGAGAGTAAAGCGCGCAGATTTTGGTGATGATCATGAAGAACCTGACCCCGTCGCGGAAGAGCCTCACCTTGCTCTTTCCCTTGCTCCGTTTCCTGGATTGGATCGAGACATACGTGACGCTCCTTCCGCTCCTCAAGACTCCCAGCGTCATGGTGGTGGGGTAGGAGTAGGTGTTGGGCAAGAGATAGAGGAAAGAGCCCGCGATCTCCGCTTTCACCGCGCGAAACCCGGACGTGAGATCCTGGATTCGGAACTTCGCCACATAAGAGGCAAACCCGTTGTAGACGGCGTTCCCGAGCGCGCGCCAAACAGAGGCCTGATGCCCTCTGGGTCTTGCTCCGACAACCATATCGTAGTCCGGGAAAAGGTCCAGCATTTTTTCAATGTCTTTGGGGTCATGCTGTCCGTCTCCATCCATGAACACGAGCACCTGTCCCGACGCGATTCGAATACCGCTTTTGATCGCTGCCCCGTTTCCGATGTTGTAGGGATGGCTGTAAACCAGTGCCCCGGCCTCTTTGGCCCTGGCAGCCGTTTCATCCGTAGACCCGTCGTTGATCGCGACTACCTCTACACGCGACTGGGCGTCCGGCGCGATTACCGCAAACGGGGGATTGGAGAGGATCACCCGGTACTTCCGCGTGAGGTCGTCTTCGGTCAGGCCGCCGGTCTCGGACAGGGTGTTCGCCCGCTTGAGGCGGGCATTGGCGACGCCGTGGAGGACCAGGTTCATCACCGCGATGCGGAGGATCTGGCGGC
>JALOPA010000206.1 GCA_025454125.1 Thermodesulfobacteriota bacterium | reverse complement strand
CGACCGCGTCCGCAACCCCCTGGTGGACGGACATGTCCCGGGAATAGCAGAGACGCTCCGTATACTCGGTGAAAATGTTTTCCGGGCCTACAATCTGGGTAATTTCGTCAATAATGCTCATGGACTGACCTCCAAGGAAGAGAGTGGTTTACGAAGGACTTCCGATTTACTTGGTGTGGCTACTATTTAGCTATAAAGTGACTATAAAAGACAATATAGGACCATGTCAAGCAGAAATGTGCTTTCCTCTGCCGCTCGTGTTTTGGGCAGGTTATCAGGGGAGTTTGTTCTTGACAAGGGGCCTTTATCCAATAGTATATCGAGATTTTCGAAAAGTTCCACCGCTGAAGGCCCAACACGAAAAAAGCCTAGACCTGGAGGAGGTTTCCTGATGAATATCGACGACAAAATCCAAGCCCTTCAAAAGAGAGACCTGGAAGCGGAAACGGGCGGCGGCCAGGACAAGATCGATGACCAGCACGCCAAGGGGAAAATGACCGCCAGAGAGCGAATCGCCTACCTCTTGGATCAGGGGAGTTTTCAAGAAATCGACAAGTTCGTCGTTCACCGGTGCCACGATTTCGGAATGGACGGCAAGAAGATCCCGGGCGACGGAGTGGTGACCGGTTACGGCAGGATCAACGGCCGCCTGGCTTTTCTCTTTTCCCAGGACTTCACGGTGTTCGGCGGATCCCTCAGTGAAACCTTCGGCCAGAAAATCTGCAAGGTCATGGACCTTGCCGTACAAAACGGTGCCCCCATGATCGGACTGAACGACTCGGGTGGGGCGCGCATCCAGGAAGGGGTCATGAGCCTTGGCGGCTATGGCGAGATCTTCAAGCGAAACGTCTGGTCCTCCGGGGTGATTCCTCAGATCTCGGTCATCATGGGGCCCTGTGCCGGTGGCGCGGTTTATTCCCCGGCATTGACCGACCTGGTCCTCATGGTGAAGAGAACGAGCAACATGTTCATCACCGGTCCCCAGGTCATCAAGGCGGTCACTTCCGAGGAGGTCACCGCAGAGGAACTGGGCGGCGCCATGACCCACAACACGAAAAGCGGGGTGGCGCATTTTGCCGAAGACAACGACAAGGCGGCGCTCGACAGGATCAAGGAACTGCTCGCCTTTTTCCCTCAAAACTGCAGAGAAAAGCCGCCGGTGATGGCGTGCACGGATGACCCGGAGCGGAAAGAAAAAATGCTGAACAAGGCGGTGCCGGCGAACCCCAAAATGCCCTACGACATCCGAGACATCATCCGGGCGGTTCTGGACGACAGGGTCTTCCTGGAGGTCCAGCAGCATTTCGCCATGAACATGGTGGTCGGTTTCGGAAGGCTGAACGGCTATTCGGTGGGCATCATCGCCAACCAGCCCAGAGTCCTGGCCGGTTGCCTGGACATCAATGCGTCCGTGAAGTGCGCCCGATTCGTTCGCCTCTGCGACGCCTTCAATATTCCCCTGGTCACGTTCGTGGATGTTCCCGGCTACTTGCCGGGGGTCAACCAGGAGTTCGGCGGCATCATCAAACACGGGGCCAAAATCCTCTTTGCCTACTCTGAAGCCACGGTCCCCAAGATCACGGTGGTGACGCGAAAAGCCTACGGCGGCGCCTACATTGCCATGTCCGGAAAGCATCTGGCTGCGGACATGAACTTCGCCTATCCGACCGCGGAGATCGCCGTGATGGGCCCGGAAGGGGCAGCCAACATCATCTTCAAGAAAGAGCTGGATGCCGCTCAAAACAAGCAGGAAACAAGACAGAAACTGATCGACGAGTACCGGGACAATTTCGCAAGCCCCTACAGGGCGGCCGAAGTGGGCTACATCGACCGGGTGATCATGCCCGAGGACACACGGCCGACCCTTGTGAAAGCGCTCATGGCGCTGAAGGACAAGAAGACATCGATCCCATCAAGACGACACGGCAACATTCCACTCTAAGAACCAGTAATCAGTGAGCAGTAAACAGCAGCAAGAAAAGGAAGGGCGTTCCGAGGCCTGACGCCCAGGAACGCCCTTTTGTCACTCGTTACTTGTCACTCGTCACGGGTCGATTCTACAGGGTTCCTACCCAGAGAACGACGGCGATCTCTTTCCCTCTGTTGGTGATGGACTGGCGGGCGGGGTTTGCATAGAAGTGAGTGGCGTCCCCTTCCGTCATCTCCAGAGCCCTGTCTCCGTGTACGAGTTCGACAGAGCCCTTGAGCACGCAGAGCACTTCCTGACCGTTCTTGATGTTCTTTCGCACAGGGATGGACTTGCCCGGACCGAGGAACAGGAGGGCGCTGTCAAGGACGGCCCGGTGCTCCGGTGATAGAAAGCGCCTTGTCACAAACCCCGTTTCAGGAAGTTCAATGTCCTCCCACTCGGATTTGGGAGCCAAGACGAGTTCCTCTCGACCATTGGCCTTGTTCAGCAGGTCTCCGGCATTGACGCCGATCGCTTTGCAGATGTTGACCAGGGTGTCTACAGACGGGGAACTGACACTGTTTTCAACCTGGCTGAGAAATCCCTCCGACACCTTCGCCTTTTCAGCGACCACTTTGAGAGTCAGCCTTTTCTCTTTGCGATGCTTCTTGATCAGGGAACCTAGATTCACGCCTTTTCCCCTATGAGGAGGTCTTTTTTGAAATAGAGGTTAAGATTTAGTATAACCTTTGTGAGCGCACCGTCAAGAGATTTCGTGAACCGTTCGGATACGTTTGCCAACAGCCGCGTGATATGATCCTGGCCCAACAAAAGTCTTGACAAAACCGTGACGCTGCTCTATACACAAAATTTAAGCGGTACTAAAGTTTTGGCCGTTGGTCGTCCACCCTTCAAAATAACATCCTTGTCTTCACTCCACTCCGGGAGGCCATTCAATGAAAGGACCGATTCGATTGTTGAGATCAGGGAAGATCATTGGGCTGGCAAACCTCGGACCCCTGCACGAATGGGCGGAGGGTCCTGCCTACCTTGTGATCGATCAGGTTTCGTTCAACGGGAAGAAAGGCGCGGTTCTCTGTTACTGCAATCCCCCGGTCCACCAGGTGGGCAACCCTGCACTGGATGCTTACCTGGAAGGTCTTGACAAGGTATCTCAGAAGAAGGAACTGAAGTTCCTTGTGTTGTGCGGGGCCAACGACCCGGTGCATGCCGGAGGGGATCTCAAGGAGAGCTTGGAAAAGCTGGACAAAACCCTGTCCATGAAGAAAGAGAAGGAGAAAGGCGGCGCGCCTGATAAGGAAATCGACCAACTCTATGACTGGGCGGACAGGCGGCTCGAAAAGGGGATCGGGCTCCATTCGAGAATCCGCGACCTGGCCCGGCGATTGAGGGTGGTGGCTGTTTGCGGAGGGGGGACGCGGTTTGGAGGCTCTGCGGAGATCCCGCTCATGGCCGACGTCCTGGTCGGGGATTCCCGGAGCGGCATGTGTTTCAGCGAGGCCATGATCGGGCTTTTGCCCGGGTGGTCCGGTATCGCCAGGGCCCTGGTCAAGGCAGGACCGGAGAATGCCCGCTTCATGGCCATGACCGGCAAAGAAGTGAAGGCCGACAAGCTCAGAGCGATCGGCATCTACAATGCGGTCGTGGAGGTGCCATTTGGTTTTCCGAAGATGCCGAAAACCGGAGACCCCAGAGCGGACAAAGCCGCCTATGCCGAGGCCCTTGAAAAGCACGATGAAGAAACGGGGAAGCTTCTTCTCCCCAAAGGGATGGAACTCGCCACTTGCCCTCCCGAGGCCGTCCCGTCGGTCACGGAGCGAGCGACTCTGGTGAAAGGATCGGAGCTTTCCGAGGAAGTGAGAAGGAGGAGTGATCCTCAAACCTATGCCCATCTTTTTGGAAAGCCGATGAAGGAGGTGAACGAAGAGGTGGGCCGGCTGGGAAGGCCTCTGGCGCCGCAATCCATAGAGGCCCTCTCAGCCCTTTTCAACCGCTACGACGCGTCCCGCTTCGACGAAGCGGCTTTTGTGAAAGAAGAGGCGGACGCGGATGCCCGGCTTTATCGCGACCCGAGGTTCAGGGCCGGTCTCGTGGCCACGCTTGAACAAAAGGTCGCCGATTACAGGGAGGGACGCTGACATGAGACCGTATTTTCAGAAAATGAGTCCCATTGGCAAGGCGCTTTCGGAAAAAGAGAAGCAGCAGGCAGAGGCCAATGCGCAGGAGATCTCGAAGGTCGATCAGGAGATCGTCGGAGCGCTCGAAAACCGCAAGAAAACAGGGATCCCCCCTGAGGTGGTCCACAAGCGGGGCGAGAAAACCGCGTGGGAGCGGATCGATCTCCTGGTCGATCCCGGCACCTTCCTGCCTCTCGACAGCCTCTATGACCCAGAGTTCAATCAGGAGGGAACGACCGGGGTGGTGACCGGCCTGGGCCAGATATCGGGCCGATACGCGGTGGTCATCGCTTCGGACAACAAGGTCCTGGCCGGCGCCTGGATTCCAGGCCAGAGGGAGCATGTGTTCAGGGCCCAGGACATGGCGGAGAGGCTGCGGATCCCCCTGGTCTGGGTGCTCAACTGCAGCGGCGTCAAGCTCACGGAGCAGGAAAAGGTCTATGCCGGAAGGCGCTCCGGCGGAAGGACCTTTTTCAGGCACGCGGAGCTTGCGGAAAAGGGCATTCCCGTCATCGTGGGAATGTACGGGACCAACCCGGCCGGGGGAGGCTACCACGCCATCAGCCCTGCCATCATCTTTGCCCACGAGAAATCCAACATGGCCGTGGGCGGGGGAGGCATCGTCAGCGGCATGTCGCCGAAGGGGTTCTTCGATCTGGAAGGGGCGGAAACCCTGATCCAAGCCACTCGGAAGTTCAAGGAAATTCCACCCGGCGGAGTGGGGATTCATCACGACAAAACCGGCTTCATGCGCCAGGTCTTTGACACGGAGGAGGGAGTGCTGCAGGCGATGCGAAAATGCATGGCCGGCATGCCTCAGTACGACCCTTCAACCTTCCGCGCGGCAGAGCCGGCAGCGCCGCTCTACTCCCCCGAGGAACTCAATTACCTGGTCCCCTTCAACCAGAAAAGGACCTACAGCATCGAGCAGGTCCTGGCCAGGCTTTTTGACGCCAGCGAACATCTGGAGTACCGGCCGGACTACGGGCCGGAGGTCTACTGCGGGGTTGCCCGGATCGACGGTTTCCCCGTGGGGGTCATCGCCAACCGCCACGGGTTCCTGGGCAAGGATTATCCAGGATACGCCAAGGGGAAATATCTGGGTATCGGTGGAAAGCTTTACAGGGAAGGCCTGATCAAGATGAACGAGATGGTCATGTTCTGCGGCAGGGACAAGATCCCCATGATTTGGTTCCAG
>JALOPA010000205.1 GCA_025454125.1 Thermodesulfobacteriota bacterium | reverse complement strand
CGTCTACTACCTCCACGACCCTCACAATATCCGGATTCGTGAACTGATCCAGAGCGTCTCTGGCCACGCTGGAAAAACTGTACATGACCGCGCCCTCATCGCGGGCCTGAAACCAGTGCTTTTCCCCGGGCTGGAAGGTGATCTGGTCGCCGGGGTTCAGGATGATCTCATGCCTCAGGATGTAGTATTTCTCTTTGCCCTCCACCAAGAAGCCTTGCTTGAACGTGTTTTCTCCGTCAACGTAGAAATAGACCGTGCCCGCAGCAACCCGGATGGTTTCCTCTTTGCCCGGGTCGTCTCCTACCGGCGGATGCCAGTGCTCCGGCTCTGTCTGGTTGGGCAGCATGGCCAGCACCTTCACGCTGATCCGTTCGGTCTGCACCAGGGTGAGCACCTGAACACCCTCGATATCGAGGTGACTCAACCCGAAGTCCACCACTTCGATGTTCTCCGCCTCCGCGTCCGAAATGGCGATCCCTGCCTTGCGGATCATCTCGGCCGCCTTTTCCCTCGCCTTCCTCTGCTCTGCTCGTGTAATCATTCCCGAGGACCTCTTGCTAAATTCTGTCAGCGCAAACTTGACGGCCACGCAAAAAGTCCTCCAATGACGGCCACGCAAAAAGTCCTCCAAGCCGTCACTCCCGCGAAGGCGGGAGTCCAGAAGCGCTCGAAAAGACTGGATTCCCGCCTTCGCGGGAATGACAAAAAAGAGCGGTTTTTGAATTTTTGCGAGTTTATCAAACTTCGATGCGACCGCAGAAAGCCAAGAAGCCGCGTAGATGGTTCATTCCCGCGAAAGCCGGAATCCAGTCTTCTTGTGGCGTCAAAAAACAACCGGACCCCGTTTCCTGTCCGCCTCTGGTGGATTCAACGGGGCGACGACTTCTTACGAAGCCATCACTTTAGGTTGTCCGTCACCCGAATGTCAATCGTCCGCATGAACACCACACAAAATCCTGTTGCCAATCCTCTGTTTTCCCCTATATTGCCTCCGTAGAAGCGAAGATCATGTCCAAACTCCTCTTCTCATTCGCCGTCATTCTTTTCGGCCTCTTGCTGGGTTATGGGATTCAAGTCCTTGTGAACCGGAAGCTCCTCGCCCTTCCTGTGCCTGTCGACCAACTGAGGAAGTTGCTCCAGAAGACCGCTCTTCTCTTCCTCAACCCGGTCGCCATCGTGGGAGCTCTGTGGGTGGTGAACATTGAGAGCATCCGGCTCGCTGCGCTTCCCTTCAACGGCCTTTTTGCGATCCTCACGGGCGGGGCGCTGGCCCTGGCCGCTGCCAAGCTCCTCAAGCTCGAGCCAAGGAAGACAGGAGCCATGTACGGCTGCGGGTCCTTCACGAACATCGGGTCCATTGGCGCGCTCGTCTGCTTCATCTTTCTCGGGGAGCAGGGATTTGCCCTGGTTCCAATCTACAAGATCTTTGAGGAGCTGTCCTATTACTCCATAGGTTTCCCCATCGCCAAATATTACAGCCGCAGTGAAAAAAGGGAAAAACCGATAGACAGGATCAAGAGCCTGGGAAAAGATCCTTTCATTCTCACCGCCCTGTCGAGCATCGTGTTCGGCGGCCTTCTGAACTGGGCAGGCATCCCGAGGCCGGAATTGTTCAAAACCGTCGTCGCCGTGTTCGTTCCCCTGGGGACTGTTCTGCTCCTTGCCTCCATCGGGCTCGCCTTGAAGTTCAGGAGGGTGAGAGACTATATGAAGGAGTGCGTCTCCGTTTCTGTCATCAAATTTATGCTTGTGCCGGTCTTCGCTTCCTCCCTCGCATACGCTCTGGGCTTCGGAAACATCGACCACGGCTTGCCTCTCAAGGTGGTGATCATCCTTTCCTCCATGCCCGTGGCCTTCAATGCCCTGATTCCCCCTTCCATCTATGACTTGGATCTGGATCTTGCCAATTCCTGCTGGTTCTTTACGACGGCGCTGCTTATAATCATCCTGCCCTTGTTACTGCTCGTACTGAGCATGATCTAGCAGGCTGCTGAAAAACGCAATCTGGCCGTCACTCCCGCTGAGTGAAGCCTGTCCCGGCGAAGGCCGGGAGCGGGAGTCCAGAAAAGCGAAGAAAGACGGGATTCCCGCCTTCGCGGGAATGACAGCGGAGGCGACAAAACAGGATCTTTCAGCAGCGCGCTTTAAGACAACTCTGCGGACAGGAGGATAACGGGGTCATGAATCATGAAGACTCTTTCCTGGGGCTCGATCTCAGCACCCAGAGCCTCACCGCCGTCGTGATCCGTCTCCCCGGCGGCGTGACTCTCCAACAATCGATTGCATTCGATGAGGCCTACCCGTCGTATCTCACCAAAGGGGGAGTGCGCTTGGGCCAGAGCGCATCCGAAGTCTTCGCAGATCCGCGGATGTGGGCTCAGGCCCTGGACGACATGCTCCTACGGCTCAAGGCCGACAAGGTCACCGGTTCCATCAGGGCGATCGGTGTGTCCGCCCAACAGCACGGCACGGTCTACCTGAACAGCCTCTTCGCAGAAAACCTCACAGGGCTCGACCCTGCCCTGCCCTACCACCGGCAGATTCAGCGCGTCTTCTCCCGCGATCTGTCGCCGGTGTGGATGGATTCCAGCACCCACATGGAATGCCGCGAGATCACGGAGGCCCTTGGCGGACCGAAGCAGGTCGCCAGACTCACCGGGTCCGTCGCTACAGAAAGATTTGCCGGACCCCAGATCCGAAAATTCTGGAAAAAACACCCGGAGAACTACGGCGCAACCTCTCACATCGCCCTTGTCAGTTCTTTTCTGACCTCCCTTTTGACCGGCCGAGTGGCCCCTGTGGATGCAGGGGACGGTTACGGAACCAATCTGGCCGATATTCGATCCGGAAACTGGAGTGGGAAGGCTCTGCATGCCACCGCTCCGGGGCTCCTGGAACGCTTGCCCCGGCTGACGGCCAAAGACGTGCTCGTCGGGCCGGTGTCCCCCTATCTGACTCACCGCTTCGGTTTCGAACCGGACACCTCCGTCGTTGTCGGGTCAGGCGACAATCCTTGCAGCCTGGTGGGGCTGGGTCTCCTGGGGGTGCCGGACTTCCACGCCGTCAGTCTGGGCACCAGCGACACGTACTTCGGCTACACCAAGGGGCTGGATGAAATGGAGAGGTCAGAGGGGCACCTTTTCGGTGCGGCGGACGGCCGGTTCATGGCTCTTGTGTGTTTCAAGAATGGAAGCCTTGCCAGGGAGGCCGTCAAGAATTCGTATGGGTTGAGCTGGGATGATTTTTCTCGAATCCTTCTGGAAACACAGCCCGGAAACCAGGGCAGGATCATGCTGCCCTATTTTCTTCCCGAAATAACCCCTCTTGTCCTGAAGCCCGGAGTCCGACGCTTCGGCGGCCTCACAGCGGAAGATGTCCGGGGCAATGTCCGGGCTGTGGCCGAGGCCCAGGCCATGGCGATGTACCTTCACTCCGGTTGGATCGGTTCGAGGCCCAAGCGCATCCTGGTCACTGCGGGCGGATCAGAGAACCGGGGTCTGCTCACCGTCCTTTCCCATGTGTTCGGTGCGTAGGTGCGCTCGTTCGAGGTCAAAGAAAGTGCCGCTCTGGGGGCCGCCATCCGCGCGGCCCACGCTCTACTCAATGCCCGAAATCGGTCCGTGGGGTGGAGCGACCTCTTCGAGTCTGTGGGAAGGCCCCAGGTGAAAGAGATCCTTCAGCCTGCTGCGGAAGCGGTGGAGATCTATCACGGGCCTGAGGGTCTCCTCAACCGTTATAAAGCCTGCGAAAAATCCGCCCTCCTCTAGTCCCCTTACAGCCCGCCAAAGCCTGACGGAACCCGCCTTTGGGAACTTGAAATCCGGATTCGAAAATATCTCTTGACTTCCGCTCTCCGACGTGGCACTTTTGCATACAAAATTCAAAATTCAAAATTGCATCTACCCGTTCACTGCCTCGCACAAAGGAACCAGGAAAAGGCCCACCATGAAAAACCTCGGAGCCACGCATCGAAACCTCGACGCCAAGGTTTATGATCTGCTCAAGGACATGATCCTGGAAGGAAGGCTTGTGCCGGGCGACAAGGTTTTTCAGGACAGGCTGGCCCAGGAAATGGGAGTCAGCCGCACGCCTCTGGTCAACGCCCTCAAGGTCCTGGAACAGGAGAAGCTGATCAAAGCGATTCCGCGAAGAGGGTTCTTTGTCCGCCAGTTCACCAAGGAGGAGATGATCTACATCTTTGAACTGCGTGAGGTCCTCGAGGGACTGGCTGCACGCCGTGCCGCGGAACTGATCACCCCGGCCCAGATCAAACAACTCCAGACCTTTTTTGAAGCCTTTAAAGGCCTCAAGCACATTCGAGATTACAGCGCTTACGCCAAAGAGGACAGGCGCTTTCACAACTTCATCACCGACCTGGGGGGAAAGGAGTTCCTCAAGAGCATCCTCGCCAGTTACAACGTGGTTCTGTTCAGCTATCAGGTGAGCTCCTACGGAGGACTGGTGCGCCACCCGGACGAGACCTTGCCCGAACACCTCGCTGTCATCGAGGCCCTGAAACAAAAGGACGCCGTAAAGGCAGAAGAAATCATGCGTCTTCACATGAAGAAGTCCTTGATCGTGCTGAGAAAGAATATGGAAGCCAGCGAAACCGAGGAGAAGTGATGCGAAAAGCGAAAACCCAAGATCACCCGTAACGTCGCTTACAGAGAAAGGAGGGATGAGGGGAGAAGTCATTTTCCTAACCATTGCCAACAGCGTTCACCACAACATAACACCTAAACTATTTACCCAAGGAGGCGATTCATGAAGAAGGTTATCGTAGCGGTTCTGGTGGTGCTCCTGGCGGCTTCAGCGGCCTGGGGTCAGTCGAAAGTCATCACACGCCCGGTCACGATCGTGTGCGCCTATTCCGCAGGCGGCGGCACCGACCAGGTCAACCGGGGCTTGGCCGAAGGCATGAAGGAGTACCTCGGCGTCCAAGTCAACGTCATCAACACGACCGGCGCAGGCGGCGGCGTGGCCATGGACTATGTGTGGCAGAAGCCCCGCGACGGCCTGAACATCCTCGGAATCTCCGAGACCGGCCTCTTTGTTCCGGCCAATGCAGCGCATACCACTACGGCAAAAGACTGGCAGTGGTTCTGGGCCGGCGGCTCGCCCGGCGTAGTGCTCGTGCCCGAAAACTCCAAATACAAGACGATCAAAGAGCTGATTGACGACGCCAAAGCGCGGCCCGGCCAGGTCAAGGCGGCGTGCAGCGTGCTTCCCGGCATCTGGAGCATCCGGTGGATGACCATGATGAACGCAGCGGGCGTCAAAACCAACGTGCTTCCCTATGCAGGGTCAGCACCCTCTGTGACGGCGGCCCTGACCGGCGAAGTGGATATCGTCCACGTGTCCGTCGGTGAGGCGCTCCAGTACATGCAGGCCAAGAAGCTTCGTCCCCTCGTGGCCAGTGAAGTCGAGGGTGCGGACATTCCGGGCGTAGGCAAAGTGCAGCCCATCACGGACTTCTATCCTGACCTCAAGAAAGTCCTCCCCATGCCTCAGCTCCTCGGCATGGCCGTCCCCATGGACACCCCCAAGGAGATCAAGGACGAGATCACCAAGGCTTTTGACGCCGCCATGAAATCGGCTGCGGTGAAAAAAGTCCTGGAAGCCCAGGTGGCAACGCCTTTCGGCTGGTCCGGCGAAAAGGCCAACGCCATGTCCAAATCTCTCGAGTCCAAGTTCAGCTGGATGCTCGTGGATTTGAACCTGGCAAAGAAAAACCCTGCCGAACTCGGCATTCCGAAACCGTAACACCTACTCTCCTTCCCCATCCCTCTCCTGTCGGGAGAGGGATGGGGCGCGGGGACGAGGAAGAACTTATGGACGAATCAACCAAGCGATTGCGCTCCCTCGATTATTTCATGGGAATGGCTTTCACACTGATCGGGCTCTACGTGGTGCTCGACGGCTACAAGGC
>JALOPA010000204.1 GCA_025454125.1 Thermodesulfobacteriota bacterium | reverse complement strand
TCTTGAGATCTTCAAGAGGCAGATAGCACCGGTCTTCCTCTGTGGCCAGCCTGGCTTGAACATCTCTGAATTTCACCCCGGCCTCGACCGTGATGGTGAGGTTGGCCGTGTCCACGTCGAGCATGTGATTCATTCTGGCCATGCACACCACCAGGTCCAGGCGTTTGGGGACATGCCCCATGCCCATCTTGGTCCCGCTCCCCCAGGGGACCATGGCCAGGTTCCCTCGGTTTGCGCACTGGACAATGGCGGCCACCATTCTCGTGTCCTTGGGAAACGCCACGGCCTTGGGAACCACACCGTCCACCGCGTACAGGGCGGTCACGCCGGGATCGGTCTTGATCCGATCCGGGCCTGCAATACCACTGAGCTGCTCCATGATTTGGTTGATTTCCGCCACGTCACATCTCCTTTTCTCGCTTGCAGGTTGCCTGTGGCACAGAGAGTGCACCAAGGATTACTGATGACTGGTTTTCAAACTTGGGCCGGAGGGATCACCTTGCCCGGATTGTAAATGTCGTAAGGATCGAAGGCTTTCTTGAGCTGCCGCATGAAGCCGAAGTCGCTTTCCGAGAAAATGAAGGACATCTCCTTGAGCTTCTCGGTCCCAATGCCGTGCTCCCCGCTGATGGTGCCTCCCGCGTCCACGCAGATCTGGAGAATCTCCGTGGCGGCTTTGTGCACGCGCTGGAGCATCTCTTTATCTCTTTCATCGAAGAGAATGAGGGGGTGGAGATTACCGTCTCCGGCGTGGAACACGTTGCCGATGGGCAGGTCGTACTTCTTGCCCACCTCCAGCACCTTGCTGAGCACCTCGGGCAGTTTGGTGCGCGGAACCGTGCCGTCGCAAACCAGGTAGCTCGGCCTCAAGCGCGACACCGCGCCGAAAGCTCCTTTCCGGCCGGCCCACAGGCCGGCGCGCTCCGCCTCGCTCTTGGCGAGCCGGATGTCCCGAACGTTGTGCCGTTTGCAGATCTCCATGATTTTATCCGCCTGCCGTTCCATGCCGTCGATCATGCCGTCCAGTTCGATGATCAGGACCGCGGCGGCGTCCAGGGGATAGCCCACATGGACGGACTCTTCCACGGCCTTGAGGACCAGCTGGTCCATCATCTCCAGGGTGGCAGGGACAATCCCCTCTGCGATGATCGCAGAGACCGTGTTGCTGGCATCCTGAATCGAGTCATAGATGGCGAGCATGGTCTTCACCGCTTCAGGAGCCGGGATGAGCTTGAGCATGATCTTGGTCGCTATGGCGAGGGTCCCCTCGCTACCCACGAGAAGGCCTGTGAGGTCATAGCCGGGATTGTCCTGGGACTTGCCGCCGGTCCAGACGACCGACCCGTCATCCAGCACCAGCTCGGCGCCCAGAATGTGATTGGTGGTCACGCCGTACTTCAGACAATGAGGCCCCCCGGAGTTCTCGCCGAAATTGCCGCCCAGGGTGGAGACTTTCTGGCTGGCGGGATCCGGCGCGTAGACCATGCCTTTCTTCAGAAGCATGGTCTGGAGGTCCAGGGTGATGATCCCCGGCTCCACGGTCACCGTGCGATTGGGAATGTCCACCTCCAGCACACGGTTCATATGGGAGAAATGAATGACGATCCCCCCTTTCACCGGGATGGTTCCACCGCTCAGGTTCGTTCCCGAGCCGCGGCCGACAATGGGGATCCTCTCCTGGTGAGCCAGGCGCACGACCTTGGATACGTCTTCAGTGGCCTTGGGAAGAACCACCACATCGGGCTTGCCCTTTTCGAGGGAGGCATCGTACCCGTAAAGGGTGAGGTCCATGTCCGAATGGAGAACATTTTCGGCGCCGAGAATGTCTTTCAACCTGTCGATGAGCACCTGCTTTTCCATGGAGACTCCTTTCTGTGGTCCTTATGCTTCAGAATGCCTGACCGGGGTGCAATGCAATCGTTGCCTGATGTCTGTGTCCAAATTCAAATATCAAATTCCGAAGCACGAAACAAGCTCGAATGGCCAAAGCCCAAAAATCCATAACGATGGATTCGCAAAGGCTCCCCTGTGGTCACTCCCGCGCAGGCGGGAGTCCAGAAAGTCTGTCAAAGACTGGATTCCCGCCTCCGCGGGAATGACAATGCTGTCCCGGGTAGGGGAAGGGTTTATCCCCTCCCGTTGGAGGGCCTAAAGCGCACTCAGGTATTTACCCTCCATAGAGCGGGATCACATAGGGGCCTTCGGGAACCACGGCGATTTCCCTGTCCCCATGAGCCCGCACGCTGGCGGCCACGGCCTCTTCCACAGACGGGATCATCTCCACGAACACCAGATCCCGTTCCGATTCGGAGAGCCCCGTGGAATAGAGCTGGACGTGGCCCACCCGGAGAGGCTTGAGGAGCATCTCCGCCTCCCACTCGTCAATGAGGGCTTTGTCCCGGCCTTCGAGAAGGCTCATGAAGCGGTCCGGTCCCACCTGACAGAGGAGACGCTGGGCTTCCGCGAATTCGGGACTTCCCATGCCCTCGGAACACTCGCTGGCAATGATGATGGTTCCTCCCGGCGCCAGGATGTCCATGACGCCCACCATGCCCTTCACGGTCTGATAGTAGGTTTTGTCCAGCGGGTATCCGGCCGAGGTGGTCACAATGGTCTTAAAGCGCCGCGGGACTCTGATTTCCGCGTGCTTTCTCATGAACGCCACGGCCTGGGCATGGGAGGTTTCCACGTCGCCGAAATTCACAAAACCCGGTCGCCGTTGCTCATCGATGACGGCGTTCACGGCTACGACGCCGCCCACAGCCCGCACAATCTCAATTTGTTCCTTGTGCAGGGGGTTGCCTTCGATGACGCAGTTGGCGGCGTTGCAGTGTTCCAGAATCCTGGCGGTGTGGAACATGAGGATCGTGTCCTGATAAGCCACGCCGGGAGACACGACCTTCCGGCCTCCGGAGTAACCGGCCATGAAATGGGGCTCCACCAGGCCGGTGACGATCTTGAGGTCCGCCTCAGCAAAGCGGCGGTCGATCAGAATGGGAATTCCGCCCGAGGTCGTGCCGAGATCGACGTGGGCTTCCCTGTCCTTTGCAAAATGATTTTCAATGCGAAGGGTTTTGAAAATCTCGTCCGAGCCCACCACTTCTCTCAGCTCAGCTCCTTCATTGGGACGGTGAAGGCCCGTGGCCACGAGGATCAGGATGTTTTCCCTGGCGATGCCGGCTTGGGTGAGGGTCTCGACAAGGGGAGGGAGGATCAGACCGTTTGGGACCGGCCGGGTGATGTCGCAGATGAGGATGCAGGCATTTTGCTTGCCCTTGGCCAGTTGAAGAAGGGGAGGGCATCCTAATGGTTTTTCCAGAGCTTCCCTGACGGCCGCCGTTGGATTCGGGAGCAGCGGCATGGGAAGCTTCCGGATCACCTGGGCACGAACCGCTTCAGGCAAATCTATCGTCAAGCCTTTTTGTCCGTAAATAAGATCGAATTTCATAGCAATCCCTCATGGTAAAGGCACAAAGGGACAAAGGCACATAGGCACAAAGCAGAAGACTTCTTTTCTTGTCTTTACCCTTTGCATCTTTGTGCCTTTGTCACTTTGTCCCTTTCTTCCCCTTTGTGACATTGTCCCTCTGTGCCTGTGTCCCTATTTCTCTTCTATTCAAATTCTCTAATTGCGTCAATGGCCACGCCCATGGAGCAGTCCGTCTCTCGCTCCATGACAATGTCTACAACATAAGGGAGCCCGGATTCAACCGCCCTCTTCAGGGCGGCCTTGATTTCCTTCGGGTCTGTGACCCGCTCGCCTGCGGCTCCGCAAGCTTCGGCGAATTTCACGAAGTCGAAGCCCCGGCCTTCATTCTCGGCGACCTGGACCGCCCTCTCGAGGTTGACGACGCCCCGACCGCCGGCTGCGGCAGCCTTGGGAACCTGCTCGGCCTGAATGGCCCGCAGGCTGTCGTACCAGATCTGAACTTCGAAATTCATGTCGTACATGTACTTCTCGGCCTGGCGGATGAGCCCGAGGTATCCGTTGTTCAGGACGACGATCACGAAAGGGACCTTGTACATCACCGCCACGGGCAGGGCGTCCATACAGAACTGAAATCCGAAATCGCCCACCACGTCCACGACCACCTTGTCCGGCCTAGCGACTTTCGCGCCGATGGAGGCGGGCATGTCCCAGCCGAGGGGACCGGCCCCTCCACAGTCCAGATAATGCCTGGGTTTGGAGATTTTCTGCAGCTGACCCGACCAGATCTGGTTCAGCCCGATGCAGGTGACGAACACGGTCTCCTCGTCGAAGAATTCATTGATCTCCTTGAACACCCTCTGAGGTTTGATGGGGATGTTGTCATAATCCGTCTTTCGCTCCATCTTGGTCCGGATCTGGGAGATGTCGATTTTTGCAGGCGGCCGCTTGATGTTGCGGCGGTTTACTTCGTCCAGAAGGGCTTGCAGCGTCAGTTTCGCGTCGGCGCAGATTCCAAGGTCCGGCATGACGTTCTTGCCGATCTGGCCCGGATCGATATCCACGTGGATGAACTTGCGATTGCCCTTGTAGACCTTGAGGTCCCCTGTGTGACGGTCATTGAAGCGGGCTCCCACAGCCAGGACCAGCGTGGAATCCAGAAAGACCTGGTTGCCGGAACGGGTGTTGCACTGAATGCCCACGTGGCCGGCCATGAGGGGGTGGTTCCAGGGGATGCCGCTCTTGCCCATGTAGCTGGAGACCACAGGAATCTGGAGCGCTTCGGCCAGGGACACGAATTCCTTGCACGCATCGGCCACGATCACGCCGCCGCCCAGGAGCATGACGGGTTTGTCAGCGGCCAGGAGCATGGCCACGGCTTTCTGGACTTGCTTTGAGTTCGGCGGCATGCGCAGAATCGGCAGGGGCGCATCCACCTCCGGGTCGTACTCGATCTCTTCTTTCTGCACGTCCAGGGGAAGATCGATCAAAACCGGGCCAGGCCGTCCTTCGCGCATGATCTTGAAGGCCTCGCGGAAGACCCAGGGCACCATGGCCGGATCCTTGATGCAGTAGGATTTCTTCGTGATCGGCTTGACGATCTCGGCGATGTTCACGGCCTGGAAAGCCTCGCGGTCGAGCTGGGCGCGCACATTCTGACCGGTGAGGGCCAGGATGGGAATCGAGTCCACCTGAGCCGTGTAGAGCCCTGTGACAAAATTGCTGGCTCCGGGGCCCGAGGTCGCAGCGCACACCCCAACGGTTCCGAGGGCCCTGGCATAGCCGTCGGCCATGTGGATGGCGCTTTCCTCGTGGCGGGTGACCATGTGTTTGATGGTCCCCAAGTCCTTCAAGGCCCGATAGAAGGGGAGAATCCCGGCGCCGGGGATCCCGAAAATGTG
>JALOPA010000001.1 GCA_025454125.1 Thermodesulfobacteriota bacterium | reverse complement strand
TCCGTGGACATCATCGATGAAATCCTCAGGACACACCTCTCCAGGATCGAGCAGAGGCGAGGGCTCTCTTTCCTGGTGCTCGCGGAGATCATCAGTTTCGGCGATAGATCCCTGAACAAGAAGGTTTCAGACAACATCCAGATTTACGTCGACCGTCTCAAGCTGCTCCTCGCCGACGGTGTGCGGGCCGGCCTGGTCAGAAAAGACGTCGACCTTGAAGCGGCTGCACTGCTTCTCTTCGGCATGATTCAGGGCTTGGTCAATATCTGGGCTTTGAGCAGCTACAGGTTCGATCTTACCGAGAAGTATTCCAGCCTTTGGAAAGTTTTTAGGGAATCGATCACCGTGCGCTGACCTGTGAGGGAAGAAGGTCTTTGACTAGCCTCCAAACTTTCTGTACGCCGCCATGATCACCGTAAACAGGATGATCAGGCCGAAGGCGCCCACGAAGAACCAACGCACGTAGTTCGCGAGTTTCCCCTTGCCCTCTGTGTTTTCGTTCTTGGCTTCCATTTCCACTCTCCTTTCTCAATGATTCCCGTTCACGTGACCCGGAGGTCTCGGGTGTTCCATGCCCCTCCGGGCTTCAGGCCGAACGTAAACGATCACTTAGTTAGCAATCGTTCACTATACTACTTGATTTATGACCTATGTCAAGACTTTCTTATTTTATATTCAACCGTTATTTCAAAATCTTACATGAGTCATAAAAGTGATTGTTCACAGGCTAGACCCGGCTGCTGAATCTCTCAGGCCTCCCATAAAGAGCACTCAACGCTGCGAGGTTTGCCGCCTTGACACCAGAGGGCACCCCCTCTATACTCTTGGCACACCTGACAATCTCAGACAGGCCCTTTTTTGCCGGCACACGGAGGAAACCGGATGGAAACGACCATCGGACACAGTGGAGCAAAAGAGATCCTTCGCAGGATCATTCTGAGCAAGGTCTTCCTCATTGCGGTAGGGGCCCTCCTGCTCTACACCTTGGCCGGCTTCTTTCTCGTCCCCTATGTGATCAAGCAGCAGGCGATCAAAGTCATTGCCCTGGACTTGAACCGGCACCTCACGATTGAGGAGGTCGCAACCAATCCCTACACCTTCACGTTGTCCATCAAGAACTTCGATTTGAAAGAGCAGGACGCCACGCCCATTCTCGGGTTCAGAGACCTGTTCGTCAATTTCGAGCTCTTCGCCACCCTGAAAAACTGGGCTTTTACCTTTGCCCTCCTCCGCCTTGACGATCCGCGGATCAACGTGGTCATGAGAAAAGATGGAAAGCTGAACCTGCTGGAGCTGGCTGCCGCAGCCGCGGGGGAAGCGCCATCGAAACCGCAAGAGGAATCCCCTCCGACCCGAATGATCCTGCGCCAGTTCCTGATCCAGTCCGGTTCAGTCGACATCACAGACGACCGCGTGAGCACCCCGGCCAAGGTGACGCTCCAGCCGCTCAATCTGGAGATCAAGGATCTGACCACTCTTCCTGAGCGACGCGGCCCTTACACCGTTGCAGCCACCCTGCCGGACGGGGCCGCTGCTCGCTGGCGCGGCGAGGTCTCGCTCCACCCTGTCTGGTCCGAAGGGACCCTCTCATTGGAGAAAATCAAGGTGGCCACGCTGTGGCAGTTCCTTCAGGACCAGGTTCTGATCAAGAAGCCGGAAGGGTCTTTTGATCTCGAACTCCGCTATCGCTTTGCCCTCGCCGGGGAGCAGCCTCATCTCGACGTTGACCGGCTAGGGCTCAGACTCTCCGATCTTGCCCTTGGACCGCGCGACAAACCCGAAACCCTGCTTCAAATGGCCAGGGTGGATGTGCAGGAGGGGCGCTTCAATCTCGACACGAGGGAGCTGAGCATCGGCCGTGTGGAAGTGGAAAAGGGAAAGCTCTCCGCATCCATGGCTGAGAACGGCCGGATCAACTGGCAGGATCTGTTCGTCCTGTCCGGAGAGGGTTCACAGCCGAAGCCCTCCACCGAAGCCTCTTCTCCGGAAACGCCTTGGCGGGCGGTCGTCAAGCAGGTGGACGTGAAAGAGGTGGCGGCCGACTTCCTGGACCAAAGCCGCCTGGACCCGATCAGGATCAGCCTGGGCAAGGTTCAGGTCAGCCTCTCCACCTCTCTGGAGATCTCCCCTCGCACCATGCAAGCCGTCGTGGAAGGGCTGTCGGCCGGACTCTACGATGTCGCGCTCCGTCCGCAAAGCGGGACCGAGCCGATGCTCCAGGTCGGTGCAGTGGAGACACGGGGCGGAAGTTTCAATCTCCTGGAAAAGAAAATTTCCATCGAACAGCTGGAGGTTCGGGGAGGCCTGGCCAGAGCTTCTTTAGACGAGAAAGGAGGTGTCGACTGGCTCAAGCTGATGGAGCTGAAGGTTCCCCCTGCGCAGGCCGAGGCCCCGCCAAGCGCTACCCATGAGCCCGTCTGGCAGCTCGGAGTCGGCACGGCCGAGGTCAGTGACTTCGGCGCCCAGGTCACGGATCGTCGGTTCCCCAATCCGGTCCAGCTCGATCTGGAAAGACTCCATTTCAAGTTGAGCGGTTTTCACTTCCCCCAGAAGAACCCTCTTCCCTTTGAGTTTCAGACGGTATTGAAACAGGGGGGAGAGATCTTTGCCTCAGGCGAGGTCCTCTCCCTTGCCCCTTCCCTTGAAACCAACGTCAAGGTATCGGACCTTTTTCTCCCTGCCTTTCAATCCTATTTTCTCTCTTTCCCGGCCATCACCCTGGACTCCGGAACCGTCTCTGCAGAGGGAAAGGTGAAATACGCCCTCAAAGGCGACAGCAACGAGCTGACCTTTGACGGCAATGCGACCCTCTCTCAATTCCATCTCAAGGAAGTTAAGACCGGGCAGACGCTGGTGGCCTGGAGCCGGCTTCAGAACGACGGGATCAAGTTCTCCCTATCGCCCATGCGCATGGATATCCATGAGGTTCGCCTTGTGGAACTGGGCGCAAAGCTCATCATCAATGAGGACGGCACCATCAATATCCGAGAGGTCCTCAAGCCGGGGAGCGAGGCGACCTCAGAGCGGAAACAGCCTGCCAAAGAGGAAAAACTGCCTCCCATCAAAGTGCGAAGGGTACTCCTGGAGAGAGGAAAACTCCAGTACACGGACCTGCTCCTGCGGCCGCAGTTCTCCGCCCTCATTCACGAGCTCAAGGGAGTGATCTCCGGGCTTTCAACGGACAGCAAGAGCCTTGCGGGAATGAAGCTCGACGGACGCGTGGACGAATACGGTCTTGCCAAAATCGACGGGGCCCTGAACCCCTTTGACCCCAAGGCCAACACGGAAGTCAAGCTGGTGTTCCGCAACGTGGAGATGACGTCCCTGACCCCTTATTCCGCAAGGTTTGCCGGCTATCGCATCGCCTCGGGGAAGCTGTCCGTCGATGTACAATACAAAATCAAAGACAGCAAGCTCCTCGGGGACCACAGGATCATCATGGACCGGCTGACTCTGGGGGAAAGGGTGGAAAGCCCGGGTGCGATGAACCTGCCCCTGGACCTGGCGCTCGCCCTTCTGAAAGACGCGGACGGGAAAATCGAACTGGGGCTGCCTGTGAGCGGAGACATCGGCGACCCGCAGTTCAGCTACGGCCAGCTCATCCTGAAGGCGATCGTCAATCTCTTCACCAAGATCGTCACCGCTCCCTTTGCCATGATCGGAAGGCTGATGGGAGTGGAATCGGAAAACCTCGATTCCGTGGGATTTGAGCCGGGCAGCGTGGTCCTTCCGCCGCCCGAACGCGAGAAGCTCAAGCAGCTGGCCGAAGCCCTGAAGAAGCGCCCTAACCTGAAGATGGATATCCAAGGGCGCTTCGATGCAAAAGCCGATGCAGAGGCGATGAAGTCCCTGAGTCTCAGGTGGAGCATCGCAGGGCATGCGGGAGTTCAGCTCAAACCCGATGAGGATCCCGGGCCCATTGACTTCACGGACCCCAAATCTCAGAAGGCCCTGGAGACGATTTACAGGGAACGTTTTTCACCGGACGCTCTTCGGCAGCTCAAGAAACAGATCCGAGAGTCCGAAGGGGAGAAAAAACCGCAAGCCCCGGCCAAGGAAGGCGACGTCGACCCGGATCTCTATCAAAAGATCTACGGCAAGCTCTTTGAGACCGAGCCTCTTGAGGATGCGAAAATCCAGGAGACCGCGCGCCAGAGGGCCGAAGCCATCCGGCTGGAAATGTCCGGCCCCGGGGGCCTTGAAGCTTCCAGGATTTCGGTCCTCGAGCCTGCGGCGGCTAAAGATTTGATGGACGGGATGGTGCCCAGCACACTGGCCCTGGGGGCGGTGAAATGAGGGCTTCGTAACCTGTCGTCACCCCGGTGAACCCGCCAGAGGCAGACAAGAACCGGGGTCCAGATATTTTGTAAGTGCTCGAAGAACCTGGATTCCGGCTTTCATCCGCCTCAGGCGGATTCGCCGGAATGACGGAAAAGATGCTTTTGCGCCTTCTTGCGAACTCATCAAAACAGTAGGCGTTCACCTAGCCTGCAGAGAGTGGAGAATGAAAAAAACCGACATCCCTTGTCCTGAGTGCGGCGCTCCTCTCTATCTCAGGAAGACATGACGGGAGGTGTTTTTCAGCTGCAGGGCTTGCAGCGTGGACTACCCTGTTCACCGTTTGGCCAAGTTCCTAGACGAAGGAATCGAGGAAGCCTTGGCCGGCATCCGCTGCGACGGGTTGTAGCCTCATGCGTTACTCGATGATCACCAACCCCTCATCGGGCAATCTCAGGGGCACCAGGAGGCGGGAGATATTGTCCTGTGCCCAGGAGATCCTGCAAGCCGACCTTCACGGGCTCGACACCACCTCCAAAGAGCAATTTCTCGCCTGCGCCCGGGACCTTGCCGGCAAGTGCGATGTCCTCGTGGTGGCCGGAGGCGACGGAAGCCTTTCGGACGTTATCAACGCCATCAATACCCGGGAAAGGCCCATTGCCTACATCCCTCTGGGCAGCGGAAACGCCATGAGCTACGCCCTGCACCTCAGAGGGGGTGTCGCAGAGGCGGCGACGCGCATCAAAGAGGGCACGATCCGGAACTTTGACCTCATCCAGTGCGACGGAAGACGCTCCGCCTTCATGGTTTCCATCGGGCTGGAAGGCGCCGTGATCCGGAAAAGGGACGAATACAAAGCGCGGGGTGCGTCGGGGTTCAAACCTTATCTCATCGCCTTTCTGGTTACCTATCTGAAGGACTACACAGGGGTCAAAGCCCGCATCGCCTTAAACGGGCATGCCTTTGAAACCAGGTCTTTGCTCAGTCTGATGATCATGAAGCAGCCTTACTACGGTTACGGGCTGAAGGTGATGCCCGGCGCCCGGCTGGGCGACGGCCGGTTGCATGTTCGCCTTCTCCACAAAAGAGTGATCCCCGCTCTCGTGGGAGGTATCACCTCTTTGACCTTAGGCAATCGCGCAGGCCTTTACCAAACCGCAGAGCGAGTCTCTGTGGCCTTGGAGGCCCCGGGGATCATGCAGGCCGACGGCGACGTGGCTTGGGAAGCCAAGGAGTTTCACTTCAAGATCCTGCCCGGCGCCTTAAAGATGAAGGTCTAGTGCAGGGTTTCGTGAAAATTTTGGAAGGCTCACCAGTAGAGGCACGGAGGACACAGAGGGGCTATTGATTGTCAGAAGACGGTTTGTTTCGGGTGATCCAGAGCAAGACCTTTTCATCTGCCCCGCTCACGAGCGGGACAGATGAAAACGCTTTTCTCTGCGCTCTCTGTGTCTCTGTGGTGAGAAAGGTTTCAGTGACGTTCAGAACATGAGATCCGATTACCCAACCAATCAGGAAATCGCTGACGTGCTCGATCGGGTGGCTGATCTGCTCGAAGCACAGGATGCGAACCCCTATCGCGTCAACGCTTACAGGAAAGCCGCCCGTGTCGTGGAACGAGCCGCTGGGTCTGTGGCCAAGATCGCGGGTGCCGTTGAGGGTGAACAACTCGAAGACCTGCCGGACATCGGGAAAAGCATCGGAGGGGCCATTCGCGAGTTCGTGCACACGGGTCGCCTGGCGCTTCTCGAAAGGCTGGAGGGTGAGCTCCCGCCGGAAGAACTCTTCACCACGATTCCCGGGATTGGTGAAGAGCTGGCCAGGCGCATCTCCTCCGAGCTTCACATCGAGACCCTCGAAGATCTCGAACGGGCGGCCCATGACGGCCGCCTTGAACAGGTGCCGGGCATGGGCCATCGCCGGATCGCCGCGGTGAGGGATTCGCTGGAGTCCATTTTGAGCCGGTCCGGCAGGAGAAGAGCGCGAAGGCTTCGCCGCCTGGCCGAAGAGGAGGTCCACGCCGAGCCCGCCCACCCCACCCTTGCGCTTCTGCTCGACGTGGATGAGGAGTATCGGGACAAGGCGGAGAAGGGGAAACTGAGGAGCATCTCCCCTCGCCGCTTCAACCCGGACGGGAAACATCGGCTCCCCATCCTGCACACAGACCGGGAAGGCTGGCATTTCAACGTGCTGTTTTCCAACACGGCTCGAGCTCATGAACTGGGGAAGATCCGGGACTGGGTCGTGATCTACTACGAGAAGGACGGCCACGAAAACCAGCACACCGTGGTCACTGAAACGCACGGTCCGCTCAAGGGGCGCCGCGTGGTCCGGGGCCGCGAAACGGAGTGTCTCGCTCACTACCGTCAAAGGGAAGCAAGCGGGGGTTCAGGAGTGGGGTCTCCGGAGGAGTTCGTTTAGACATGACCCGTGTCAACTCCACTGAAGCCTACTACCGGTCCGGGGATGCCTCCCTGGGGTGGGAGCTCACGGTCTCCAACGCCCTTTACCCGGAAGACAGCCCGTGCAGGAAAGTCCTCGCAACACCCGCATCCTACGGGCATCTCCTCTACAATTACCTGTCTCGGTTCATTCCCATGGACACCGTCCGACGCGTTCTGGAGATCGGAGGCGGTTACGGGTATGTGATGAAGGATTTCCTGACTCGAAACCCTGCCCTAAGAGCCACCCTGGTGGACATTTCGCCTCGTCTGTCCGCCGTTCAAAGGCAGACCCTGAAGGATTACCCGGTCGACTGTGTGATTGCCGATGTCATGGAACTCGATCCGTCCGCTCTTGCCCACAAAGACCTGGCCATTCTCAATGAAAACCTCGGAGACCTTCCGACCCTGGTGGATGCATCGAGGACGATTTTTGAGAAACCCGCTCACGATCCGACGGAAAGGCGAGTGCGAGAGCTTTTCAGCCGCTATGACTTCGAGATTCCCGACACGGAGACCTTCAGCTTCAACCTGGGGGCGGTCGAGGCCGTGGAAAAGCTCTGCGCTTCGGGCATCCCTTACCTCTTTATGGGAGAACACAGCTGCGAAGCACACGTCCCGGAGCCGATCCAAAGCCTTGTCTCCGTGTCCTCCTGTTCTCAGCCCGAGAGGATCTCCCTTAAAGGACACGATGAATACACCCTCCAGTTCTCCCACCTGGAGCAGGTGGCCGCTTACCACCGTTATTCAAGACGGCGAGGCCCTTTTGCGGATTTCCTTGAGATCCAATGGAACGACCGGTTGAGACGCCTCATGGCGTCCCCTTCCCTGGCCGACGGCGAGAGCGAAATCCTTCGCCACTTCGTGGAAGACCTCTACAAGTACGAATATCTCATCCTTATGAGTAACAAGTGACCAGTCACAAGTAACGAGATCAAAACAAGAACTTGTCACTCGTTACTCGTCATTGATGCGCCTCTGGCGCACTTGTCACTTTCTTCTTCTAGAGCCTCTGCAGGAATGAACTCCTGCACATGCCCGCGCCCACAGAGTCGCTGAGGATGATTTTCGACGATTTCAGCTTTTCGAGGTTTTTGTTGACCGGATACCCCTGGAGGACATCCTCCTCAAGAGCCCCCCGCTGCAGGTCATAGGGCAGCCTCTGCATGGCGACGACGGAGCAGTTCCCTCGTGTGTGGATGTTGGTCACCATCCGGTTCGCGAGATAGTCCGTCACCGCTTGCTTGATGTCCCTCGGGTCTCCACCGCTGCTCATGAGCCTCTCCAGGGTCATGGGAATCATGGCGAAATTGGCCTGGTGCTCCACGAGGAGATCCAGGTCGCTGAGACTCAGATGGTTTCGCCCCAGGATGTCCTCCAGATGCGGCTTGGCCCCACGTGTGGCGTACAGGAAAACGCCTTTGCCGTTCATATCACCGAAGATGTCCCCGTTTTCAACGAAGGCGTGAATGTAGTCGGCGAAGCATCCATGAGTGCTGGTCTGGGTATCCACGATTCCGCGGGAAGGTCTCGCTCTCGTGAAGCTTTCGCCTCGGTGCAAGGACGCTTCGATCCCTTCCCGAGACAGCGTGACGGTGGCCACTGCCCCGCATTTCCCCGCTCTGAGATAGGCCTCGGCGATCGTTTCAAGCAAGCCGGACCCTTTGGACAAGGTCATAATGTCAAAGGCAAAGGACTTCACATGACCCTCATAAAAGGCAAGCGCCTCCCCAAAGCGACGGAACGTCCCTCTCGCTCGCTCTTCCGGGTACAGGAGTTCGACGATCCTGTGCTGAACCCTTGCGGCTGTCGAGGGCACTCGGTGGAGCAGCTGACCGAGATGGTTGTCCACAATGATTCCGTCCAGGCGATGCCCGTCACTCAACCGGATGAGCGCCGCGGCAATGTCCGTGACAAAATCGCTGTCGAAGGGGATGCGTTCCTTGTTGGCACACCAATAGCGTCCGGCGGTTTCGCTGTCCGCGGTGGTCAGGAGAGCCGTGGCAAGGGAATCATCCCCGAAAATGATGTTCGACGTGTCCAGGGGCTTGAACGCCTTGGCGCGATGGATGTTCTCCGCGCCCACGATGATCGTGATGTCTCCGGACTTCAACACCCCCGAGACGGAAAGAACAAACGCGACCTCCACCGACACGTTGAACCCGGGACAGCCGGCGTAGAGATCGAACACCTTGGCGTCCGGACAGGACTTTCGGATGAGTTCGTAAGGGACTTTGATCAGCGGCCCGTGATCATATTTGTCTTCTCCCACGTTGGTCGCGCCGATAACCAGTTTGACCCGGGAAAGATCTATGGGGTTTTCCTCGATCAGGGCGGTCAGCGACTTCACCCCGATCCGCTCATCCTCCGGCGCCACAACCCGCGTCTTTACCCCGATCCGGGCCTGGATGGTCTGGTCGTTGACGGGGATGTCGCCTTTGAAAAACATCCCCTTGTTCTCATAGAGTGAATTGTCCTGGACCTTCCCCCCGTTCCAAGCGCCATGCGCCATGATTTCGAGTATGGAGTTCTTCAGCACTTTGCCCTGCCTTTCCCGGCGACCGCACCCTGGTCTCGTCTGTCCGGGGAGGGTACAGAAACACCGAGGATCTGTCAACGAAGGACTTTGCGCAGGACTTTGCGCACAGGGGATCCGGGGTTGACTGGGCTGATGAATCCCATTAGAATCCGCGTAACAGCTTAGCTCTTTGAAAGGGATGGCTCAGGCCATGGACAAAGGGATGGAGGGAACGGGTTTTTCTGCTTTGTGCCTCTGTGCCTTTGTGCCTGACTAAAATCGAGGTTCACATGCCTTACATCAAGATCAACAACCTGGACACTTACTACGAAATGCACGGCGAAGGCGAGACCCTGATCCTTCTCCACCACGGTTTCGGCTGCACCAAGATGTGGAAAGACATCTGGCCGGCTCTGGTCAAGGGCGGTTACCGTGTGCTCCTGTACGACAGAAGAGGATACGGCCGATCCGAAGGGGGCGCCGGCTATCTCGATTTCTACGTGAGCGACGAATTCCGTCCCGACAGCGTTCAGGCGCTTGCCCAGCTCAAGGCCCACCTTGAAATCGGGCCCTGCCATTTGGTGGGACAGTGTGAGGGCGGTGTGGTGGCCGCCGAGTATGCGGCCAAGTTTCCCGGTCTGGTGAGGAGCCTGGTGACGTCGAGCACCCAGTGTTTCAGCACGATCCCCATGACGGAACTGAATGCGATGAAGTTCACCAGGACCTTCTCGGAGCTGGATCCAGAGATGAGAGAGAAGTTCTTGGACTGGCACGGAGAAAAGAACGCGGAACCTCTTTTCAACCAGTTCCGGTTGTTCGGCGGGTCCTACGGGAAAGACTATTTTGATTTGAGGCCCGCCCTTCGATCCGTGTCATGCCCCGGCCTCGTCATCTACCCGGACCGGAGTTTCATCTTCGAGGTGGAACAGGGCTTGGCCTTCTACAGGCACCTTCTCGACGGGGAACTCATGGTGCTGCCCAACTGCGGCCACAACACCTACGAGGAGCGGTCTGCAGAATACATCCAGGCCATTCTCGATTTCCACGCCAGACTGAGGAATCCCTCTTCCCGGCGCAAAGCCCGGCTCTCCTGCGCCGCTTAGAAGAAAGGGCTGAGGCATGAGGGATGAGGACTGAGTGAATTTCAAAAGGCAGGTGTTTTTCCTTTTACTCAGTCCTCAGTCCTCATGACTCATTGCTTTTTCAACGTGCCGCGCTCGCCTTGAGGGCCGTCACCAGGTCCTTTATGGATTTGGGAGGCTCGGGGAACCCGGGCTTGGGTTCCATGGCGATCGCCTCCTGCTCACAGCCCGCAGCGCACGTGGCACATCCGAAGCAGCGGTCGAGGTTGACGACCGGCACGTTCCTGTCCCCCATTTTCAATGCCCCTGAGGGGCAGCGATCGAGGCAGATTTCGCAGCCTGTGCACCGTTCCGCATCGAAGTTCGGTTGAAAACCCGAATTAAAGACGAGGCCGGGCTTAGGCTGTTTGAGGACCGATTGGACCACCCCGCAGTGCCATCGGTCGCAGTTGCACAGGAAATCGATCTCCTCCGTTGTGTTCCGGCTCATGTGGACAAGGCCGGCTTCCTCGGCCTTGTCCAGGATCCTCATCGCTTCATCTTTGGAGACCTTTCGTCCCCCGAGCCGCTCAGCAGCGTATTCCGCCCGTTCCCCAAACCACATGCAGGTCTCGACTGGCATGCCATGAAGATCCTCTCCCCTGAGTTTCGCCTCATGGCGACAGAAGCAGGTGCCCACACAGACCGGGTCATACTTGTTGATGTAGGTCGCCACCTGGTCATAGGTGTGCACGGCGTTCTTCACGGCGATCTTCCGATCCACGGAAATGACGCGGGTCGCCGGAAAGGGAATCCGCGGCTCCCCCTTGACCGCCTTGTAAGCCTGCTTGTAGGCATGGAGGAGCACGGCGATCTTCTTCTCTCTCTCCGTGGTGCGCCCCCCCATGAACTGAAACTCGAAAATGCCGGGCATAAAGGGTGCCGCCTGATAGTAGGTCTTCCCTTGCGCGCGAAAGGCGACGCACAATCCCTTGTTGGCCATAGCTTCGAGGAGCGCCGTCATGTCCGGCTCGCTCTGGCCCTTCTCTTTTGCCATCTCGGCGGCGGTGACCGGATTCCGGGGCAGAGCATTGTTGAGTTCCGCCTCCTCCTCCGTAAACAGTTCCTGAACCAGGGCATAAAACTCAGGAATGTCCATTCCTGCGTAGGACCCCCCGCGCTTGGTCATCACGCTGAGCATGTCCTTGTAAACCTGTGACACCATCGGTTGGTTACCTCCTCTCCCTGTAGATCTGATCCAACCATAGCAGGTTGGTAGAGAAAATGGAATGCCCTCCTTTCCTTGTTTGAATTGTTCCAAGAGAAGGCGTATTCTGGTGTCGTGTCTCCGCAATCTCTTTGCGGGAGTGCCGTTTCGATTCCGCTCAAAGAGCGGGAGAGAACTCTCGCGTTGGTCTCAGACTATTAGGATCTCCCCCTTCGGTCGAGATGACAGGTGGTGTTTGAGACACTGCACCGACCAAGATGACCGGGAACGCACAGGCTTCGGATGAAGGAATGGCGACGGGCAAAGGGAAGAGAGGGATGAGTCATGGACCGTCCATCAGATCTCCCCTGCATGCGTTGCGGCAAGTGCTGCCTCACGGACTTGATCGCTTATGTCACGGAAGAGGACAGAAAGCGCTGGACTCGTGAGGGGAGAACAGATATTCTTCATATCCTGGAAAAAGAGCACGGCCTTTGGGCCGGAGATCGTCTCGTGTCCCAGGAGGACGGCCACGCGCTCCAGGGATGCCCTTTTTTTGTGTGGAACGGCCCCCTGGGAACCTGCGCCATTCACGACACAAGGCCCAGGGCGTGCAGAGACTACGCGCCCGGCTCTTCCGAATTCTGCCCTCATTACAAGGGTCACCGATGTTGAGCACGGCCAAGAAGATTTCCCCTGTCCTGTTCATCTCCTTATGGACCATTTTCTCTATGACCCCCTCGATCTACGCAGGTTCTCTGGAGGAATTGCAGAAAGCTCTGCCCGACAAGGTCCTGAACTGGACAAAGGCGGAAGAAGACACGTTCTATGACGCCCAGACGATTTTCGATTACATCGACGGAGCAGGAGAAGTCTACAGGGCGTACAACATGCAGCGTTGCCTGAGCCGCCGCTACATGGCCTCTGAAGAGCCGGCCCTTGTCCTCGATCTCTTTGAACTGGCCTCTTCCTATGATGCCTTCGGCCTCTTCACTCATGACCCGGATGGAGAAAGGCTGGCCATCGGGCAGGGTGCGGTCTATCGCTCCGGGTGGCTGGGCTTCTGGAAAGACCGATTCTTCATTTCCCTCTACGCGGACGATGAAACAGAGGCATCCCGGCAAGCCCTGCGAGAACTGGCCGGGAACGTCGCCTCTCTGATCAAGAAAGAAGGGCCAAAGCCTCCGATCCTTTCCCGTCTGCCCAAGAAGGGGCTTCAAGCTGGGAGCATCCGATATTTTCATGACCATCCCGTGCTGAACCGGCACTACTTCATCGCAACGGAAAACCTCCTCCGCCTCGGAGGCCGGACGGACGCGGTCCTCGCCGCCTATCAGCTCAAAGAGGGAGCAGCCCAGGTCCTCCTCGTCAACTATGGCGATGCGGAAAAGGCTAAGGACGCTTGTTCCGGCTTTTTGAAGCACTATTTGCCGGATGCCGATGCCTCAGGCGTGTCCAAACTGGAAAACAACAAGTGGTGCGGCGCCTCGGTCAAAGGAGCCTGGCTTGGCGTTGTTTTGGAGGCGGATTCACGGGACATCGCCCTGGGACTGCTGGCAGGATTGGTTGGGAAGGACAAGTAGACCGAAGGGACAAAGGCACAGTGTGGCAAAGGCACAAAGCAGAAACACCAGGCGGCTGTATCCCTTTGTCCCTCTGCTCCTTTGTGCCTTTGCATCTTTGTCCCTTTGTGCCTAGCTTGCACACCGAGTTCTTCGCCTGAAGACCTGAATTATAATGAAAGAAAGTTTTGCTTCATGAAAACGATCCTCACCAGAAGAGATTTCCTGAAAGCAGGAGCGGCAGCGGCCGTAGGCGGACTGGTCGGGCTTCCCCGGACCGGGTTCACCAAGACCCCGGACAAAAGCCGTGTTGTCCTGATCCGCAACAAGGATGTCCTCGACGGAGCAGGAGCAACACGGGCGGAAGTGGTAGGTGAAATGCTGGACGAGGCCGTGAAGACCCTGTTTGGAACTCCGGACCCGGTCACGGCATGGCTGCACCTGGTGAAACCAGAGGATGTGGTGGGGATTAAGAGCAATGTGTGGCACCAGCTTCCCACTCCTCGCAACCTCGAAGCCGCCATCCAGGCCCGGCTCCTCAAGGCCGGCATCCAGAAGGATGCAGTGTCCGTCGATGACAGGCGCGTTCTCTCCAACCCGGTGTTCCAGCGGGCCACGGCGCTCATCAACACACGGCCCATGAGAACGCACGACTGGTCCGGGCTGGGGACCTTGATCAAGAACTACATCATGTTCACGCCCAGACCTTCGGATTACCATGACAACGCCTGCGAGAACCTGGGAGCCCTCTGGCACTTTCCTCAAGTGAAGGGCAAGACACGCCTCAACATCCTGGTCCTGCTCACACCCCAGTTCCACGGGGTGGGTCCCCACAGCTTCAGCAAAGAGTACATCTGGAATTACTGCGGCCTCATGGTCAGCACCGATCCGGTCGCGGCCGATGCGACAGGGGCGAGCATCATCCAAAAAAAGAGGGATGCCTTTTTTGGGGCACGCAGGCCCATCAGCCCTCCCCTCAATCACATCATGGCCGCGGACACCCGTTTCGGCCTGGGCAACAGCCGTCCTGAAAGGATCGAGGTTGTCAAGTTGGGCTGGGATGAGGACATCTTGATTTGAACATTTTCCATTGAACATTGCGAATCGGGGATCAAGGCGGGGAACTTTTGGATTCGGAATTTGTCTAAGAGAATGATGGGGGGACGAAAAGGCCGGTGACCTCCTCGGGTGACGATGCGCTGCTCATCAAGGCTTTTCAAAGGGGTGACAAAAAGGCCTTTGATGGGCTGGTGATCAGGCACAAGGACAGGATATTCAACCTGTGCTACCGCTTTCTCGGAGACTGCGAAGAGGCCAATGATTCGGCCCAGGAGACCTTTGTAAAGGCCTTTGGTTCGCTCAACACCTTTCGCCTGGAATCCGCTTTCTCCACCTGGCTCTACAGAATTGCAGTCAACACCTGCAAGAACAAGCTCGGATCCTCGGCCTACAAAGCAAGGCGCAAGACGGTCTCTATCGAGAACCCGGGTATGCCTTCGAATGAGAAGATGCCCATGGAGATTCCGAACGGGGCACCCTCCCCTCTGGCGCGGATGGAAGAGAAAGAGAAAGCGACCCTCGTTCAACGGGCCTTGGACACCTTGCCGGCGGAGTTCAAAACCGTGGTGACTCTTCGGGACGTGGAGGGCCTCTCCTACGAGGACATCGCGGAGATCACCGGTCTCAACCTGGGAACCGTCAAGTCGAGGATCGCCAGGGCAAGGACAGACCTCAGAAACAGGCTCAGGGGTGTCTTATGACCGACTGCTCTGAAATCAGGACTCTCTTGTCGGAGTACCTGGACGATGCGCTGGATGCTCAGGCAAAATCCCTGGCAGACGAGCACTTGCGCACCTGCCCGGCCTGCCGGAAAGAACTCGAATCCCTGAAGGCCCTGGTCCAAGGGATGAGTTCCCTCCAGCCTGTCAGGGCTCCAGCAGATTTCCTGGATCAGTTGCACAAGAGGATGGAGCGACCTTCGAAACTGGCGAAAATCAGGGAATGGTTTTTCTATCCCCTTCGCGTGAAGATCCCTCTGCAGTTGGCTGGGGCCGTGGCTGTGGCCCTTCTCCTTTTCTCTATCCTTCCTATCGAGCAGTCTTCCGTCAAATTGTCCTCGAAACCGGAGCAGGAAAAGACGGACGCAGCCTATCCCGATCGTGAAGCCAAAGGGATGATCGTACAGGCGGAGCGCCCCAAAGCCCCGGTTCAGCAAGCCGCACCAGCTGCTGCTGCGAAGGACGAATCTGCGGAGAAGCCGGCCGCGAGGTCGAAAGCGCCGGCAGAGAAACCCTCTCCCGGTGGACTTGCAGGAGAAAGTGGCGCGGGGAAACCGGCCACCCGGTCCGAAGCTTTGCTACAAAAAGCGGAAATCCCCGAGCCGGTCAAAGACAAGGAGGCGCGTGAGATGACGCTGAGCCTGAAAAAGCAGGTTCGCGCCAAAGCCGCTAGCACCGAACCCTCTGCGGCGCAAGCTCCGGCATCGCCCGCCGTATCGGAAATGCAGAGACGTACACTGGCGGAAAGAGCACCCGCACCTGAGGACAAGAAGCAAGAGGCTATTGAACAGGAATCCGAATCCGTCCTCTTCGTCACCAAAGCCGTAGAGGCTGCCAGGGGCAAAGTCCTTTCCGTCGTTCACAACCCGCAGACCGGCCGGCCTGAGTTCGTCCAGGCCCAGGTACCGGCCCGAGAGCTCCCAATCCTGTATGAGAAGCTCAGGGAACTGGGCGAGCTGCAGGTCTCGCCTGAAACCGGCAATGAAAAGGATTCCGACTTGGTTCCGATCAAGATCGGCATCATCGACCAGCGATAAATCACTCCGAACATCCTGATTTCTAATGACCCACTCGCGCTGGGACTCAGATTCTGTCTATTAAGCCCTTCAGTGTCACCCCCACCTTTAGCCGCCTCCGGCGGGCTACCCCTCCCCCATCAAGGGGGAGGGCAATTTTAGATTATGTCGCGCCTCTTCCGTCATTCCCGCGAAGGCGGGAATCCAGTCTTTCCAGACGAATCTGGACTCCCGCCGGAGTTTACCCCCGCGCAGGCGGAGGCGGGAGTGACGCCTCGGGTGCTTTTTCCCCTCTGTGCCGAGGAAACAAATAGCCCTCCTCAAATTCCTTGGGAACTTTTGTCCTCCGCCTTTGTCTAACAGAGAAAACAGGAGGACAAAGGCAATGAAAAAGACCGTGGGAATTTGGACGTTATTCATTCTGGTTGTTTTGCTCTTGGGCGGGGCAGCGGCCTTTGCGCAGCCTGAACTCGGCGAAGACAAAACCCTCTCTCCTTACTTCTTCGTGAAGAGCGATGACTCGGATCTGGACCGGCTGCCGCTCCGGTCCACGTCCGCTCAGGTGCGCATCGCCGGCGTGATTGCGGATGTGACGGTGACGCAGGTCTACAAGAACGAAGGGAAGAGGCCGATCGAGGCGATCTACATCTTCCCGGCCTCCACAAGGGCCGCCGTCTACAGCATGAAAATGACCATCGGGGAGCGAACCCTTGTTGCCAAGATCGCGAAGAGGGACGAGGCTCGCCGGGAGTACGAGGAAGCCAAGCAGTCCGGCAAAAGTGCGTCGCTGCTTGAGCAGCAAAGGCCCAATGTGTTTCAGATGAACGTGGCGAACATTCTTCCGGGGGACGTGATCGACGTGGAGATGCAGTACACGGAACTGCTGGTGCCGACGGATGCCGTGTATGAATTCGTTTACCCCACTGTGGTCGGGCCGCGCTACTCCAATCAAGAGACCCCGCCGACGGACAACTGGCTCGCGAACCCCTATCTTCACCAGGGAGAGCGGCCCGCTGAGCACTTCGACATGAAAGTGGATTTGGCCGCAGGCATGCCTGTCCAGCACCTCGCCTGCCCTTCTCACAAGGTGGCCGTGAAATACGACGGGCCGGCCTCAGCCTCCATATCCTTGGATCCCTCTGAGAAAAATAGCGGCAACCGGGACTTCATTTTGAAATACCGCCTTGCCGGAAACAGGGTTGAAACAGGGCTCCTTCTCTACAAAGGCGCTGAAGAGAATTTTTTTCTTCTCATGCTCCAGCCTCCTAAAAGACCCGTGGATAGAGAAATCCTTCCCAGAGAGTATGTCTTCATCGTCGATGTGTCCGGCTCCATGCACGGTTTTCCCTTGGACGTGTCCAAGAAACTTCTCAAAGACCTGATCGGCAATTTGAGAACCGGCGACAGGTTCAATGTCCTTCTCTTTGCAGGGGGCTCGACCTTGATGTCTGAAGAGTCCTTGGCGGCATCTCCAGACAATATTCAGCGAGCCCTCACCCTGATCGAGCGCCAGCGCGGCGGCGGAGGCACAGAGCTCCTGCCCGCTCTGAAGAGAGCCTTTGCAATTCCCAGACCCGAAGGATTCTCCCGGACCGTCGTGATCGCCACAGACGGGTACGTGGCGGTGGAAGAGAAGGCGTTTGACCTCATCCGCAACAACCTGGGGGACGCAAATGTCTTCACCTTCGGAATCGGCTCGGCGGTCAACCGTCATCTTATCGAAGGCATGGCAAGGGTCGGCTTGGGCGAGCCTTTTGTGATCACCAAGCCTGACGAAGCCCCGGAAAAGGCCGAGAGGTTCCGGCAACTCATCCTTTCCCCTGTTCTGACTCGGGTCAAGGTCGATTTCCGGGGTTTCGAGGCCTATGACGTGGAACCTCCCTCCATTCCCGATGTTCTGGCCGATAGACCGGTCACGGTTTTCGGTAAATGGAGAGGCCGTCCGACCGGAACCAT
>JALOPA010000778.1 GCA_025454125.1 Thermodesulfobacteriota bacterium | reverse complement strand
GTGGGATACACAGATCCAGTCCATTGCTGGATATTACGAGCTGGAAAGGGACGAAAGAATGGAATTGGGCGGGGAAGAAATTCTCTACTCCGTGGGATTTGGGGCGGTGGATAACTCTTGCTGTGGGCAAGGGGGGTGCAGATTTGCGTTTGTCTCAGGGATTATCCGGAAGTTCAAAGCATACCAAAATGAAAAAGGATTGTGGGTCTCCGAGGTGGAACCCATCATGGAAAGCGAATACCGAAAGGAAATCATCCGGAGGATTAAAGACAGGGAGCAGGTCACACAGGTCCAGTTTCTTTGAAACCCCAACTCAGGGAAGTAAAGCTGGAGCAGAAGGAACACGGGCCACAAAGAAGACTGAGCAATGGGAGAGAGAATATGGCAGGAATCGTCTCATACGGTGCCTATATTCCGAGGTATAGGATCAGCAGGAAGGCCATCTACAGGGCCATGGGCTGGCTCAATCCGGCGACTTATATGCCGGGAGAAAAGGCAGTCGCCAATTACGATGAAGACAGCTTGACCATGGCTGTTGCGGCGGCCATGGAATGCATGAAGAATTGGGATCCCTCCAAAGTGGATGCCGTTTTCTTCGCCAGCACCACAGGCCCTTATGCGGAAAGGCAGAACGCGGAAATCCTGGCTACGGCGCTCGATTGCCGGGCAGAAATCCGGACCGCGGACTTCACCGATTCCCCCAAAGCCGGGACGACCTCTCTTCTTTTGGCCATGGATTCCGTCAAAGCCGGTTCTGCCAAAAGCGTTCTTGTGACTTCCAGCGACTGCAGACTCGGAAAGGCCGGAAGTCCTCAGGAGGAGATTTTTGGGGATGGGCCGAACGAGCGTTTTGATCGCCAGTGGGAAGATCGCTTTATTCGAGACGAGGGGTACGTCAAGTTCATTGTTGAGGCTTTGCGAGGCTTAGAAAGAACATGTTCCATGAAATTGTCGGAGCTTTCAAAAGTAACCTATCCTTGCCTTTACTCCGGCGATTTCAAAAGCATTGCCTCGAAGCTTGGACTTTCCCCGGATCAAGTGGAGGAGTCTCTTTTGGGGACTGTGGGGTATGCCGGTGCCGCCGATCCTCTGATGCATTTGGTGAAGGTCCTGGAAAAGTCTAAGCCTGGAGATCGGATCGCTGTGGCAGCCTATGGGACAGGAGCAGAAGCGCTTCTTTTTGAGGTCCAGGAAGGGATTCACGACCTACAACAGAATAGACATGGCATTCACGGGCATCTGTCTACAAAACAGGAACTCGCCAACTATGAGAAGATGATTGCCTTCAAAAATGTTCTGCCGGTGGACAAAGGAATACGGGGGGAGACGGTCTTGCCAACAGCCATTTCGGAATTGTGGAGGAGCAGAAGGGAGGTCCTGGGTTTGTGTGGAAGTCTGTGCAAGAAATGCGGAACCCCGCAATTTCCCGCCCAAATAGTGTGCGCTAATCCCAGTTGTGGGGCGATCGGGCAAATGGAGCCCTACCGGTTTTCAGACAAGGGAGGTATTCTTTTCACCTACACCGGTGACCACTTGGCCTTCAGCCTTAATCCTCCGGCCATTTATGGAATCATCGAGTTCAACGGAGGGGGCCGATACTGGTTCGATATTACGGATGCAGAACTCGAAGAGCTCAGAGTGAATATGCCCGTGGAGTTGAGTTTCCGCAGAAAATACGTGGATGAGAAGAACGGATTCTCGGGATATTTCTGGAAGATGGTGCCTGTCAAGACCCTCCTGCCCTGCGGGCAAGCGGTATCATGAAGATAGACCTCATGAGAGCACACAGGGTGAGGTTTTTATTGGCGAATATTCCATGACAAGAGGTGCGTGGGGAGACTTGGATCATGTCAGAAGGAATCAAGGATAAGGTTGCAATCATCGGCATGGGGTGCACCCGCTTCGGGGAACGGTGGGATTGCAGTTCCGAAGATCTTATGGTCGAGGCTTTTGTTGAAGCCATCGAGGATGCAGGGATCGACAAAATAGATATCCAGGCAGCGTGGTTTGGCTCATGTGCGGATGACATCAATGTAGGCAAATCAGCCACCCCATTGAGCCTCGCTTTAAAACTCCCCTTTATTCCCGTGACCCGAGTGGAAAACTTTTGCGCAACAGGTACAGAGGCTCTGAGGGGAGCCGTATACGGTGTCGCTTCAGGAGCCTATGATATCTGCCTTGCTTTAGGGAGTGAAAAATTGAAGGACACTGGATATGGGGGGCTGCCTGACTTCGTGAACATCATGGGCGTTAAGAACCGCCTCATTGCCCCTAACCTAAACCGGAAGAGGGAAAGGAAATCCTCGCCATGATTTCAGCCAAGAGCCATGAAAACGGTGCCAAGAATCCAAAGGCGCATCTTCGCAAGGAGGTGACGGTGGAACAGGTTCTGAAGGCTCCTGTTGTGGCGTGGCCCCTTGGTCTTTTTGATTGTTGCGGAGTCAGTGACGGTGCAGCGGCAGCGATTGTTTGCAGAGCGGACATGGCCAAGAGTTTTCGAGCGGATCCCGTTTATGTGAAATCGATCCAGGTAGCCTTGAGTTCCGGCGAAGAGATGCTCTACGGCAACTGGGATGGCACTTATGTCAAATCTGCTGTGAAATGCTCTGAGAGGGCCTATGAGGAAGCAGGCATCAAGAATCCAAGAGAAGAAATCAGCATGATGGAAGTCCACGACTGTTTTTCCATTACCGAACTGGTCACCTATGAAGACCTTGGAATATCCCCCCGCGGAAAGGCGGGCAACGACGTGCGAGATGGTTTTTTCAACCTTGACGGTAAGATTCCATGCCAACCGGACGGCGGCCTCAAGTGTTTCGGCCATCCCATCGGGGCCTCGGGCCTCAGGATGATGTACGAAATGTACAAGCAGCTTCAGGGGAAGGCGGGCCCGAGGCAGATCAGGAATCCCCGAATCGGTCTCACTCACAACATGGGTGGATTTCCATCCCTGAACATGATCAGCATCGGCATCGTAGGCCTTGGAAAGGGATGAGGGCCATCGGAGAAGAGGTGAGGGGAATTTGACGTTGTGCAATAAGCTGAGATGAGGAGCTGAAAAGACAAAGAGCTGGAGCATCGGTTACGATGGACTTCGAACTGACAAAGGAACAGAAAGACATCGCGAGAGCCGCTCGCGAGTTCGCCCAAGGGGAATTCCCTGAAAGAGCCGAGGAGTTCGACCGCGACGAGAGCTTTGACGAGTCTCTCTTCAAGAAAGCGGCGGACTTGGGTTTTGTGGGTGTCAACATCAGGGAAGAAAACGGCGGACCTGGTCTCGGCATCTTGGAAGCGTGCCTGATTGGAGAGGAGTTCAATGCCGTCGATGCAGGTATCGCCATTTCTATCCTCTCTTCCACCTTCGGAGCAGAAATCATCCAGGACTTCGGTTCCGGGGAGCAAAAAAAGAAATATCTCCCGCCTCTGGTACAGGGTAAAACGGTGATGGGGACTGCCTTGACCGAGCCCAATGCAGGGTCG
>JALOPA010000203.1 GCA_025454125.1 Thermodesulfobacteriota bacterium | reverse complement strand
GAATTTGACCTCAGAACCCCCGATCATAAGGCGTCCCACATTGACCGGATGAAATCCGTCCACGTCCTTGTCCGGATCAATGGCGTTGAGGATCTTCTTTTCGTTGATGTGCTTCGGAAGAGGGAGCTGCACCAGAATTCCGTTGATGCTGTCGTCCTTGTTGTACTTGTCGATGAGGGCGAGAAGCTGCTGTTCCGTAATCGTCTCCAACTGGTTGTCCTGGATTTCCTTGAAGCCGAGGCTTTTGGCCGCCTCGATTTTGGCGGTGACGTATGAAATAGAGGCAGGATTCTGTCCCACGAGAATGGTCACCAGACCCGGCACCTTGCCGTGTTTTTCTTTGATCTTTTTGACTTCTTCTCCGATCTCCTTGAGGATCACGTCACGGATTTCAGTGCCTTTGAGTCATTTCTGATCTCCTTTCCTTCTATCAAAATTTACTTTTGTTGGGCTCAAAAGGTTGGAAACTCACCCTGGAAGGCCGAATTTGGATACCACACCTCTCCTCTCTTTTGCAAAGAAAATGAGTTTCAAAAAAAGCTTGACACCGTGAATCTGCAATGTTAAACATTATGGTACTAAGTTCCACATTATGGAATAATCAAGTATGATCATCCAGTCTATTGATCGCGCTCTTGATATCCTCTCCTTTTTCTCCTACGCAAAGCCGCGCTGGGGAATAACCGAAATCGCTCTGGCGATGAACCTTCCCAAGGGAACCATCCACAACATCGTCAGCACCCTTGATTCGGCGGGGTTTCTCAAGCAGGATGAGGAGACCCGCAAATACTGCCTCGGGCCAAAACTCTTCTCTCTTGGAACCATCATGGGCGGAACCCTGGAAATCAACCAGAAGGCTTCAGGTCCTGTCCACAGCCTCGTGCAGAAAACCGGCCTCATGTCCCGGGTGGCCATCTGGGACCACGATGCTGCACTCTTGACCATGGAAGTGGCCCCGCACAACTACCGCGCCCTGGCCCAGAGACTAGGCCCTCGAGTGGCAGCTTACTGTTCGGCTCTGGGCAAATCTCTTCTAGCCTTTCTGACCAATTCAGAAATCAAAGCCTATCTCGATCGAACAGAACTCACGCCCTTCACTCCAAATACCATTTCGAAGAGAGATGTGCTGCAGGAAGAGCTTGAGCGGACCAGGAAGCGAGGATACGCCGTCAACAATGAAGAAATCGCGCTGGGTCGTGCGAGCCTTGCCGCACCCGTGTTCGGAACCGACCACCGCATTGCAGGCGCCATCAGCCAAGCGGGCCACGTGGATCAGATTCTCGGTTCGGAAATGGATTCCTTAATCCAAACTCTTAAAGCCACCGCCGGTGAGGTCTCTATGGCCTTAGGTTACTATCCGGCAACCCCGGCCCAGGTGAAAGGCTCTCTAAAGAAAAAAAGGATGCGCAAATGAAAGTCTTTTGTTTGCTAGCCTCTCGGTCGCTTAAACTCGTTCTTAAGGAAAGGATCTGATCATGGGTTGGTCTCCATTTCGGCAAACAGGACTTACGTACAAAGACTCCCGCACAAGCAGCGGGTTCACCCTCATCACGCCCATCGGCGGGGACTCGACGTATCTTCTAGATGACTCCGGCTTGATCGTCCATCGCTGGCATTTCCCGTCTTTCCGGCCCGGGTACGGCTATCTCCTTGCGGGAGGAACCCTGCTCGTTAGAGGCCAGCCTCTGGATCAGTCCGGAGCCGGAATCGCGACCTCGGGAGGTGGAGCCGATATCCTGGTTGAAGTCGACTGGGGAGGGAAGGAAATTTGGCGTTGGGAGCACCCGGCCTTTCATCACGACATGTGCCGCCTTCCCAACGGAAACACCCTCGTCATCACCTGGGAGCAGATGCCCCCGCAACTTGCCGACCGTGTCAAGGGTTTCATCGGCAAAGAAGCGGCAGCAGCGCTCACGGAAGACGAAGAGCACTTCCGGTTTATCATGAAAGGCCTTGGGGTCGGCGGCCGACCCAGGGACTTGAGCGGTTTCCTGGGGGATGCCATTGTGGAGATCGATCCTAAAGGGAACCCGGTGCATACGTGGCATGCCTGGGAGCACCTCGACCCTGAAACGGACATCGTCTGCTGCAGAGAGTTCAGACACGAGTGGAGCCACGCCAACTCCGTCCAAGCGGGGCCGAACGGGGATGTGCTCCTCAGCTTTCGCGAACTCAGCACCGTCATGAGGATCTCCTGGCCCGAAGGGAAAGTCCTCTGGAAGTGGGGCGGCGGAAAAATCAGCCATCAGCACGATGCCTCCTTCACTCCCCGGGGGAACATGCTCGTCTTTGACAACGGTGCTCACCACCCCATCGTGCCCCGCTCCCGCGTCATTGAAGTGGACATGAATACCAGCAAGATCGTGTGGCAGTATTACCCGAAGCACGTGTTCAGTCTCTTCAGCGGCCACATTGCAGGCGCCGATAGGCTCTGGAACGGCAACACGCTCATTTGCGAAGGCCAGAGCGGCCGTGTGTTCGAGGTGACCCCTGAGGGGGATGTGTGCTGGGAATGGGTCAGCCCCTTTCTTCTCCCTTTCAAGGGGGTGCTTTGCTCCATGCTCTTCCGCGCTCATCGTTACGATTACCACAGTCCCGAGGTCCAAGGCTGTGCTCTAAAGTCTGAGTCCTGCCGTGGCATCAATGAGCGATGGGGTTTGATCTGAAATAGCCATGAAGTGGGAGGGTCTCTTTGTCATGAGCCCTTTGATTTGTTTTAGGAACCGCCCCTGCCATTACAGAGGAGGATAGGGTGAATCAAGCTATCGACTACTGCTTTCGCCGCATACCCGTTCCGGAGCGACCGCAGAAACCCAGGGCCAGAGGACTGACCATGATGATCGACTGGGGCCTGCCCTTGGGCCTTCAAAAGGACTGTCTTGAAGCGCAGGGGCTTTACGTGGACGAAGCCAAGATTTCGGCGAGCATTCCTCGGGTCATGCCCAAGACCTATTTGAAGAAAAAAATTGACACTTACAAAGCCGACGGAATCTTCGCCTTTCCCGGGGGACTTTTTACAGAGCTCGCCATTGCTCAGGGAAATTACGAGTTGTTTTTGAAGGACGCCAAAGAAGCCGGATTTTCGGGCATCGAGGTTTCCGACAACCTGCTCAAAATCGATCCCCGGAAAAAGAAGGCCGCCATCTCAAAGGCGGTCAAAGAGTTCGGGCTCACGGTCATGGGCGAGGTGGGCCGCAAGGAAGGCTCCATGACTAAGGAGGAACTCATCGCCGATGTGGAGAATTGCCTTGATGCCGGAGCCTCGATGGTGCTTCTCGAAGCCCACGAGCTCTTCCACGGGGACATCCGGCAGGAGGTTCTGGATGAATTGACGAAAAAAATCCCTCTCGAAAGAATCATGTTCGAGCTTCCTGTCGTTGTGCTCCCGGATGTGACCAAGGCTTACAAGGTCAAGGTGCTTTTCTGGATGATCAAACAGTTCGGAACGGACGTGAACCTGGCAAACGTGGAGTGGGATGAGATTTACTTCACGGAGATCACCCGCATCGGCGCGTGCGGCACAACATCTCATTCTCAGGGCGCTTACCGTTTGGCAGGAATTGAGTCATCGGAAGAATAACGAGGGGACTATCGAAACAAACCAGGAGGTCTGTTATGAAAAAAACGTCTTTTGTCTTTGTGCTGTTTGTTTTCTTGCTTGCGGGAGCTGGTCCTGCCTTTGCAGCCGACTTTCCCACCAAACCCATTGAAATGCAGGTCGCTTATGCGGCGGGCGGGTTGGTGGACTCCATGGCCCGCGCCATTGCCAAGAACATGGAGGAAACTTTAGGCCAGCCGGTTGTTGTGGTCAACAAGCCGGGCGCAGGGGGCGCTTTGGGTGTCACCGCCCTCAAGAGTTCGAAACCAGACGGCTACACCATCGGAGTTGTCACTGGCATCACTATGACCTACACACCTCTCGTAGAAAAGATCAGTTACTCCCTGGAGGATTTCAAATACCTCATGTCTGTAGGAAGATTCCAGGAAGCCTTTGTCGCCCCTCCGGACAAGCCCTACAAGAATTTCAAGGAACTCGTGGCCTATGCCAAGAAAAACCCCGGGTTGACCTATGCCTCCATGCACCCAATCGCGGAAAATATGCTCACCGCCATCGCTAAGAAGGAAGGAATCGAGTGGCGTGCCATTCCGACCAAGGGCGGCTCGGAAGTCATGACCGCTGTTGTGGGAAAGCATGTAGACTTCGGGTTCAGCGGCGGGATCCACCCCCCATTCGTGAAAGCGGGAGACATGATCGTCCTCGCGGGCCTGGGCAAAAAACGTCTTCTAGCTTCTCCCGAGGTCCCGACCCTGATCGAATACGGGTACGACCTCTTCTTTGACAACGACAATATTATTTTCGCGCCCAAAGGCATTCCCGACAATGTAGCGAAGAAACTAACCGCAGCCATCGAAAAGGCGGCCAAAGACCCGAAATACGTCGATCTGCTCCAGAACAAATTCCTCATCCCCGCCCTCTGTTTGACGGGCGATGAACTGACCAAGAGCCTTCAGGAAGGAGTAAAGGCCAATCAGAAGTTTATTGACGCCTCAAAATAGGCAATCTCAGGAGAGGCTTTCCGGCACCGCCTGACATTAAGTGAGAGGATGAGGTTTATGTTTCGGGACCGTGATGTGAACAGCAGCATGTTCTGGATTCTGATAGGGGTCTTCTTTTGTATCGGCGGCCTTCACTACGGGATCCGCAGGTCAGGGATTCCCGGCCCCGGGTTCCTGCCCTTTGTTACAGGCCTCATCCTCGTTGCTCTGTCTGTGACTCTCTTGGTCGCCCGTTTATTGAAAAGGAGAGACAGGGCAGGTTCAATTGGAGAACCGATGCCCAGGGCGCAGGCTCTTTGGAGAATCCTCAAAGCGCTCGGCGCCCTTTGCCTGTATGTTCTGATTCTTGAGCCCCTGGGATTCCTGTTGACCACATTCCTTTTCATGGTCCTTGCCCTAAGGCTGGAACCCAGAAGATGGACCTTTATCCTTCCAGCGGCCATCGGCGCAACCGCTTTTTTCTTTTTCCTTTTCAAAGTGCTGCTGAGAGTGCCGTTGCCGCCGGGCATCCTGGGTTATTAGGCGGAGGGGTAGGCGTGGACTTTCTCGCACATCTTCAAATGGCTTTCACCATCGCCTTTGAGCCGATGAACCTCCTCATGTGTTTCATCGGCGTCTTGTGCGGTACGCTGGTAGGAGTGCTGCCCGGGCTGGGGCCTTCGACGACAATCGCCCTGCTCTTGCCCGTCACCTTCAGCCTTTCAGCGGTCCAGTCCTTCATCATGCTCGCAGGGATCTTCTACGGTGCTCTTTATGGTGGATCCACGACCTCCATCCTGGTGAACATTCCCGGTGAAGCTTCCTCGGTCATGACGGCCATGGACGGATATCAAATGGCCAAGAAAGGACGGGCAGGACCCGCTCTCGGGATATCCGCTTTCGGTTCCTTTATCGGTGGAACCTTTGCGATCATTCTCATCATGCTCCTGGCCCCGCCCCTCGCCCGCATGGCCCTGAAGTTCGCCTTCCCTGAAAAAGCCGCACTCATCTTCTTCGGTTTCACTATGGTCACGTATCTCTCCGGCGGTTCCCTCATCAAGTCTCTCATGATGGCGGCTTTCGGTGTCCTGTTTTCGGCATTCTGGAGTTATCAGACGGCATCGGCATCGTCCCTGTGGTCATGGGATTGTTCGGGATACCTGAAATCCTCTCCAACCTGGAAAAGCCCTCCAGGGAAGTGAAGGTCTTTGAAACGAAGACAAGCCAGCTCCTCCCCTCAAAACAGGACTGGAAAGAGTCTTCCGGCCCCATTGCCAGAGGCTCCATCCTCGGGTTCATTGTAGGTTTGTTCCCGGGAGCCGGCGGCGTGTTGCCCTCTTTTTTTTCCTATGCTCTGGAGAGAAGGCTTTCAAAACATCCGGAGAGATTTGGGAAAGGGGAGATCGCAGGGGTTGCCGGACCTGAGACGGCCAACAATGCCGGTGGCCAGGCCGCATTCATTCCTCTGCTCACGCTTGGCCTCCCATGCACGCCGGCGCTGGCTGTTCTTATGGGCGCCTTGATGATTCATGGGCTTACGCCAGGCCCTCTTCTCATGCGCGAAAACCCTCAGCTGTTCTGGGGCGCCATTGGAAGCATGTATGTAGGAAACGGCATGCTGGTCCTTCTCAATCTGCCCCTCATCGGTCTTTGGGTCAAAATTCTTCGCATCCCTTACTACCTTCTATCGCCTCTCATCTTGGTGATCTGCCTGATCGGCGCCTATTCCCTCAACAACAGCACCGTGGAGTTGATGATCATGGTCGTCTGCGGGATGGTCGGGTACCTGATGAACAAGTATGGTTATCCCGCAGCCCCGCTCGTTCTGGCGCTGGTTCTGGGGCCCATGTTCGAGGAATCCTTGCGCCAGTCTCTGATTATGTCCAAGGGCAGCCTTGCCGTCTTCTTCACCCGCCCGATCTCAGCCGTCCTAGTCATCATCTCACTCGCCCTGCTCGTCTCTCCCCTGATATTCAGGAGGCAGAAAAGGCTAATGGGTGGTGAGCCCGCGTGAAAGGAGTTAACGCATGAGCACGCTTGATCTGTTGAAGAAACATCTGTCCCATCTCTCATTTGCCTTTGGCGATCATCCTGGAAAAAGCCGGGAAGAAGCCGCCTATGTCTATATGGGGCCGCCCGAAGAATTGGCTCCGGGGGTGTTCCACTTTTATAGCGTTGCGAATTCAGTCACTTTCATCTGCGGTGATCGACTGATGCATGTGGACTGCAACCTCGACTTTAAGGCCCCTGAAGTGATCCAAGAGATCCGAAAACGGACTCTTCTGCCATTCGACACCCTTGCCATCACCCACGGTCATGTCGATCACTGCCTCGGTACCTTTCTCTATATCCGTGACAACCTGAATCGTGGATATGGCCGACCACGGGTCATCGGCCACAGAAACCTGAAGGAACGCATCCACAAGAACCAACTGCTTGAAGGCCACCGTCTGGCCACCGACAAGAGGCAGTTCCAGGTCGAGTTTGAACAGCCCGATGTTTTTGTCTACCCTGACGTGGAATTCCAGGAGAGGTTTGAATTCGGGCTTGGCGATCAGACCTTTCTTCTCGTCTTTGGCCACGGCCACACAGAGGACTCCCTCTGGATCTATCATCCTGAGCGGAAGGTGCTCGTCTGCGGAGACTTATTCCAATGGACAGCTCCGAATGTGGGGAATCCTTTCAAGATGCAACGCTTCGCGCTGGAAAATGCTGTTGCCTTGGAGGAGATGGCCGGCCTCGATAGCGAGGTTCTCTGCCCGGGTCATGGGCCTGCAATCTATGGGAGGGAGACGATAAAGACCTGCCTTCTTACTGCAGCAAGATACCTTCACCACATCCAGAACCATGTGGTCGCCTGTCTGAACAAGGGCATGATTCTTGAAGAAACCATTGCCGGCCTCACGATGCCTGAGGATTTGATGAATTCCAAGTGGCTTCCCCCTATGTATGGCCATCCCGTTTTTATTGCCAAGGGGATCTACAAGCGCTACGCCGGGTACTACTCCGGCCATCCAGCCGAACTCTTCCCCCCTCGATATGCGATTCTCTCCAAGGAGGTCTTGAACCTTGCCGGAGGGTCTTCTCCTTTGATTCAAAAGGCCAGGTCGCTTCACTCCAGAGGGGAGGTGGAGCTCGCCTGCCAGTTGGCCGAATGGGTTGTGGAAGGAGATCCTGATTCCAGAGAGGGGTGGGAACTCTACGGGTTGCTTTTCAAAGAGAGAGCGGACCGAGAGTTCAATATCCAGGCAAGAGGATGCTGGAACAGCGCGGTGCGTAAAGCCGTCGCTGCCCTGGAAAGGCTTGAGGGGATTTAGAAAAAAGAGCTGATCTTGGGATAGCCAAAGGGTTGACTTGCACCTTCCTTTTTCTTACCATCCCATGCCATGGAACAACAGATCAGGGCATTGAGAGAGGTCCTCGGCAAGGCGGAGCGGATCGC
>JALOPA010000777.1 GCA_025454125.1 Thermodesulfobacteriota bacterium | reverse complement strand
GACCATGCATCGCATTGACGAAAACCAGGTCAGACTGAAGCAGTGGATTGACGAAGGAGAAAAAAGCCTTCGCGTCACCGGTCTGTCCGGTTCCGCCCGGGCCTACGGCCTGGCCGGGCTGCTCCTTGAGCTTGAAAGACCTTCTCTCATCGTCCTGCCTACCGCCAAGGACGCAAAAAGGTTTCTGAGGGAACTCGAGTTTTTCCTCCCCCAAGGATGGATGAGCGGCGACGTGGGCGAGCGCAGGCTCTACCCCTTTCCCGTCTACGACATCTCCCCGCTCAAAGGCCTCAGCCCTCACCGGGAGATCGTTTCCCAGAGACTCGAAACGCTCTATGCCCTGGCCTCCGAGAAAGCCCCGGTGGTGGTGACTTCCACGGAAGCCGTTCTTTTCAGAATCCTTCCCAAAAAGGAAATGATGGCGAGCGTCGACCTCCTTGAGGTGGGTGAGGAGGTGGACCGGGAAAGGCTCCTGCGAAAGCTGGACGCCGCAGGGTACCAGCGCAACTCCCTGGTGGAAGGGAGAGGGGACTACTCGGTGCGGGGGGGCGTCATCGACCTTTTTCCGCCCTTGTACGCCAGCCCCCTGAGGGTGGAGTTCTTCGGGGACAAGGTGGAATCCCTCCGTTTCTTCGATCCCCTGACCCAGAGATCTCTTCGAGCCCTGAAGGAAGCGATTGTGCTGCCTGCCAACGAAATCCTCATGACCGAGGCCAATGTGCAGAGAGCCCGCTCCATGGGAAGGCTCCCCGTGCTCATGAAGGAGTTGGGTTCTTTCCCGGGGCAGGAAGCATGGCTCAATCATTTCTACGAGCATACGGACACGGTTTTCGATTATGTCCCGGATCGGGGTCTTCTCGTCTTGATGGATGCGCTCCAGGTCGAGAAGGAAATTCAATCCTTCAGCGAAGCCTTTGTCCGTGAAGAGAAGAAGCTTCGCCTGGAATCGGAGCAAAAGGAAGACCCTCTGCCGGAAATCGAAGGCATCCTCCTGGCCCCGGAGGAGTTCCGCCGGCGGTTCACGTCCTTCCAGACCCTTCGATTCGGGGAAGCGCCTCTCAGCGACGAAGAAGGGGTGCAGGCGCTTCACTACCCGGGGCTCTTCAGGGTGGAGGAGGACCTCACCCTGAAGCTCAGCGGCAAAGGAAGGGCTTCCATGGCCCCTCTGGCCGAAAAGATCACCCAGTGGCTCCGTGCGGGCTATCACGTGGTCCTGGTCTGCCGGACCGAGCAGCAGGCCCACCGCCTCAGAGACATCCTCCTCCAGGTGGTCAGCGAGGACGAGATCTTCGGTCCGAAGCGGTCCCTGACCAAAAGCAAGCCGGGCATGGGCGAGGTGGACTGGACCAGTTTCAGCCAGCTCAAGGCCGGGGATCTGGTGGTCCATGAAGATCACGGCATCGGCCGCTACGGCGGCCTGTCCAAGATGGAGATCGATCAGAAGGTCAACGATTTTGTGGTCATCGAATATGCGGGCAACGACCGCCTCTACGTGCCGGCGGACCGCATCAGCATCCTCCAGAAATACATCGGGGCCGACGAGGCCGAACCCAAGCTGGACCAGCTCGGAGGCCGCTCCTGGGACGTGGTCAAGCAGAAGACCAAGAAGTCCGTGCGGGAAATCGCAAAGCAGCTGGTGGAGATCTACGCCCTCAGGAAGTACCGCCAGGGATTTGCCTTCTCCCGGCCGGACAACAGCTTCATGGAGTTCGAGGCCGGCTTCGAGCACGAGGAAACGCCGGACCAGGTGAAGGCCATCGGCGATGTGCTGTCGGACATGGAATCGGATCGGCCCATGGACCGCCTCATCTGCGGGGACGTGGGGTTCGGCAAAACCGAGGTGGCGATCCGGGCCGCCTTCAAGGCGGTCATGGACGGCAAGCAGGTGGCCGTGCTCGTGCCGACCACGGTGCTGGCCGAGCAGCACTTTGAGACCTTCTCCAAAAGGATGAAACCCTACCCGGTCTCGGTGGCCGTGCTCAGCCGGTTCAAGACCAGGGCGGAGCAGAAGGAAGTTCTGGCCAGGGTCCGCTCGGGCAAGGTGGATGTTCTCATCGGCACGCACCGGATGCTCCAGAAGGATGTGAGCTTCAGGGACCTCGGCCTGCTGATCATTGACGAAGAGCAGCGCTTCGGCGTCAAACAGAAAGAGGCCATCAAAGGGTTCAGGGCCCTGGTGGACGTGCTGGCGCTCACGGCCACGCCCATTCCCAGGACTCTGCACATGACGCTCATGGGCATCAGGGACCTGAGCGTCATCGAAACTCCTCCGGAAGACCGGCAGCCCATCCAGACCTTTCTTTCGCCCTATGACGAGGGCGCGATCGGCCAAGCCATCCGGCTGGAACTGCAGAGGGGGGGGCAGGTGTTCTTCGTTCACAACCGGGTGCAGACGATCCACGCCGTGGCCAACAGGCTCATCAAGCTGGTTCCTGATGCGAGGTTTGCAGTGGCGCACGGCCAGATGCGGGAGAGGGACTTGGAAGAGACCATGATCCGGTTCCTGAGAAAAGAGATCGACGTGCTCGTGTGCACCACCATCATCGAGGCCGGCCTGGATATTCCGTCGGTGAACACGATCTTCATCAACGAGGTCGACCGGTTCGGGCTCGCCCAGATCTACCAGCTGCGGGGAAGGGTGGGCCGGTCGGACGAAAACGCTTACGCTCACCTCCTGCTTTCAAAAGAGGCCACCCTCACCCGGGACGCGGAGAAACGGCTCAGAGCCCTGATGGACTTCTCCCATCTGGGGGCGGGG
>JALOPA010000202.1 GCA_025454125.1 Thermodesulfobacteriota bacterium | reverse complement strand
GCAAGGGGGCGGTTGGCGGGAGGAGTCCATTTCCGGTTGCGGCTCTAAAGAGACCACACCCCCCGTCCTGGGCTCAAACAAGCTTTGGTCACGGCCATAAGCCTGCTTCAGGAGGTTCCATGAACCTGATTGACGTGATTGCCAAGTTTGCCCGCCTCAGTCCCAAAAGCCCGGCCTTCGTCGAGGTCCGCCCTCTGTCCGGTCTTCGGCAGGAAATCACCTGGAAGGAGTTCCACGACAGGACCAACCGGATTGCCAACAGCCTTCTTCAGGAGGGCGTCAAGAAACAGGACAAGGTTTTTCTCCTCGGCAGGAATTCGATCCGGTGGCTGGAGGCCTACTTTGCGATCCTGAAGACAGGAGCATGGGCGGTTCCCCTCAACTTCCGGTTCACTGATGAAGACCTTCTCTATTGCGCCGATGTGGCTGAGCCCTCGGCCTTTATCTTTGACGAAGAGTATGGGGAGAGGGTCAAAGGCCTTCGCAAGAAACTGACCACAGTCAACCGCTACTGCGCCATAGGATCCGATCAGGCCGAGGCATTCACCACGTTAGAGGATCTCGTCAGAAACGGCTCGCCCCAATCCGTCCCTGTTGCGGTGTCCGATGAGGACGACTGCGCCCTTTATTTCACCTCCGGCACCACAGGGGCTCCGAAGCCGGTGCTTCATGCTCAAGAGGCTCTCATGAGCGTTGCTGCCACCGAAGCCTCCAACCACAGCTTTGTGTCGGTGGACCGGTTCCTGATGATGCCTCCCATGTACCACCTGGCCATCGGACATCTTCTGGCCGTCATGCTCGCGGGAGGATGCTCCGTGCTCCTCACGGAACAGATCTCCCCGCGCTTCATTGTCGAGACCGTCGCCAAAGAGCGCGTGACCGTTGTTTTTCTGCTCGTGCCCTGGGCCGTGGACCTTCTCAATGCCCTGGACAGGAAAGAAGTCAAGATCGAAGAGTATGATCTGAGCTGCTGGCGTAGAACGTTTATGGGCGCTCAACCCATCCCTCCGGTCGTGGTGCACCGGATCAAGGGGTACTTCCCTCGCATGGAATACGACACCACCTACGGGTTGAGCGAAACAGCAGGCCCCGGGATCATTCACCTGGGGACCGAAAACGAGAGAAAGGTCGGGGCTATCGGCAAGCCGAGCCTCTTTTGGGACGCAAGGATCGTGGGAGACAACGGCCAGGACGTGCCTCGGGGCGAGGTGGGCGAAATCATCATGAAGGGCGACGGAATGATGAAAGCCTACTACAAGAACCCGAAGCTCACGGAAACGGTGATCCGCGACGGGTGGCTTCACACCGGAGATCTGGGAAAAATGGACGAGGAGGGGTTCATCACCCTCGTGGACAGAAAGAAGGATCTCATCATCAGCGGCGGGGAAAACATCTATCCCGTGGAGCTCGAAGCGGCCATTCTGAAGCACCCCAAGGTCCATGACGTGGCGGCCATCGGCGCACCCGACGACCGCCTGGGAGAGATCGTCGTGGCGGTGATCCAGCCGAAGAAGGGCGAGACCGTGACCGAACAGGAGTTCATGGCTTTCTTTGAGCAGAGCTTGCCGCGTTACAAGCGGCCCAGGCGGGTCATTTTCGCCGAAGTGCCAAGAAGCCCGACCGGCAAAATCGAAAAGCCGAAGCTCAGGGCCAAGTACACTGTGAAGGGCCAGTAATCAGCAGTCAGTAATTTCGTTTCCACGCCTTCCACTACTTACAGGGAGGATCCTGAAAAGAACCTTACTTGCAGGTTGCTCAAAAACGCTCAGATACAAGGCGCCAAGTGAAAGTAACGAGTGACAAGTGACGAGTCACGAGTGAGAAGTCCATGTTTTTATCTTGTCACTTGTTACTTGTCACTCGTCACTCTTCATTAAGATGGGCGTTTTTCAGCAACCTGCCTGTTGCTGAGGAAGGATGATTGAGTTCAAGTCCCATGCTCTTCGTTGCGACGTGCTGGTGATCGGCGGAGGCGGTGCCGCCCTGAGGGCCGCCATTGCTGCCAGAGAAACAGGCGCGGATGTCCTTGTGGTTTCCAAGACCAGGGTGGGCTTCGGGAACAACACGTATATTTCAAAAGCCACCTGGGCCGTTCCGGGTATCGCAGACCCTGAGGACAGCTACCGCGCGCATGTGAAGGATACCATGCTCGGGGGCTGTTTTCTTAACGACGAAAAGATGGTGGAGCGGGTGGCGCAAGGTGCCGGCAGACTGATCCCTTTCATGGAAAAGTGCGGGGTCCCGTTGGCGACGAAGGACGGCCGCTTTGTTTTCCAACACACCCCGGGGCATTCCTACATCCGCCACGTCCGGGGAGAAAATCGGACCGGCAGCGACCTGATGCTTCCCATCAAGGGTTATGCGGAGCGCATCGGGGTTCGATTCCTGGACAGGGTCGCCGTGACTGCGCTTATCCCGCAAGAGGAGCGTGTGGCCGCGGCTACGGGGATCTCCGAGGACGGCGCCTTCTATTCTATCGGCTGTCGATCTGCCGTGCTCGCCACGGGCGGATATGCTCGGATCTATCTCCACACCAACAATGCACCTGGAATACAGGGGGACGGGCAGGACATCGCCTTTGGGCTGGGAGTGCCCTTGAAGGATATGGAGTTTGTCCAGTTTTATCCCACAGCCCTGGGGAAACATGGCGCCAGGCTTCTTCTGTACGAGGTGCTGGTCTTCCAAGCCGGAGCGAGGCTTAAGAACGCCGCAGGCGAGGATATCCTGAACAAACACGGTTTGGATGATCTCAGGAAGCTCACGAGGGATCATCTTGCCAGGGCCATTCGGGTGGAGGTGGAGAAGGGTCTTGGGGTAGACGGAGGCGTGGTCATGGACCTTGGGGGCATTGCGCCGGAAAACGCCGCAGCCGTGTCTTCGGTCTTTCCGGGCGGATGGTCGCCCTCCAAAAAGGAGGTCGTTGTCTCTCCTACGGCTCACTTCTGCATGGGGGGCCTTGTCACCGATTCCGAGGCCCGGACCGCCATGGCAGGACTCTTTGCGGCCGGCGAAGTCTGCGCCGGCGTGCACGGTGCAAATCGTCTGGGCGGAAACGCCCTGTCAGAGATTTTTGTCATGGGAGAGGTGGCCGGCACGAACGCGGGGCTGAGTGCAAAGGAAACGCCCTTCCCGCAAGTGTCTGAAAGAGAAATCCTGGCGGAAAGGAAGCGGCTGGAGTCATGGGTTTCTGATACGGGAAAGGATGCGAAGGCACTCTGCCGCTCACTCCAGTCCGTGATGTGGGAGCAGGCAGGGATCATCCGAAGCGCCGCAAGTCTTGGTGCTGCTTTGGCCCACTTCGAGGAGCTGGACGTTCTGAGCAAGACGTGCAAGGCCGAGAACCCCTCTCAGCTCATGAGACGGCTTGACTTGGACCACATGCTGAGGGTTTCGAAGATGGTGTGCAAAGCGGCGCTCCTCAGGACCGAGAGCAGGGGCGCCCATTACCGCAGCGACTGCCCGCAGGAGAAAAACCCCGAGTGGAAGAAAAACATCGTCATCCGGAAGGCAGACGACGAAACCATGACCCTGGAGACGGTCGACACAGTACATTAGCCCGCGCTTTTTGCTGACCGCCGACCGCTGATTAGAGTCTTAAAGTGTAACTTCTCTGCGACTTGCGGAGAAGTTGGAGGTTGGAGGTCAGAGGCTGGAGGCAAGAACGTTTTTGCCTCAAACCCTGGTCGCCTGTGGCGCCGCCGAAGGCGGGTAAACCTCAAGCGAAGCGATCCTCACGCCTCAAACAGTAGGCCAGATTTTGGTTGCGGCCAATGCATACATTAGGAGATCTCCATGGTAAACAAAGACATTAGAAAAGTTCCGTTTGAACCGTCTCTGCGGTTTCTCTACACCTCCAGCGTTGAGGTAGGCAACCCTATGGTTGTGGGGAGCACTCCTTTCGGGGAAAGGCGGATCATTCCCATTTTAGGAGGGTCCTTTGCCGGCCCAAGGCTCTCGGGAAAAATCCTGCCTGGAGGCGCAGACTGGCAGATCGTGAGGACAGACGACACTGCAGAACTGGAGGCAAGGTACACCCTTGAGACGCATGACGGCGCACTGATCTATGTCTTGAACCAAGGGATTCGAAGCGGGTCCAAGGAAGTGATGGGAAGGCTGGCCAGAGGGGAACAGGTTCACGCCAGCGAGTACTACTTCAGAACCAAGCCTGTTTTCGAAACCGGCTCGCTCAAGTATCAGTGGCTCCACAGGATCGTCGCCGTAGCCACGGGTGAACGGCTGCCGAACGAAGTGATCATAACCGTTTACGAAGTCACATGATGAGATTTACCCTTTGCTTTTGACATGTTAGACAAAATCGCCTATGCTCCAACCCAGGAAAGGAGCTTGACATCGCCATGAAGGTTTCCTTCTTCGAAAAAGCCATTAACGCGACCAGCAATTGCTTCAACATGATAGCCTCCGCAGCTCTGGTGCTGATGATGGTGCTGAGCTGCGCCGACATCTTCATGAGATATCTCTTCAACAAGCCTATCACGGGGACCTATGACATCGTAGGCCTCTCTGGAGCTGTTCTCGCCGCCTTTGCCATGCCCTACACGATGCTGAAAAAGGGGCATGTGGCGGTTGAACTCCTGGTCCAAAGTCTATCGAAAGGCAAGCAACTGGTCGTCGAAACTTTCAGCCATCTCCTCGGCATTTTCCTTTTTCTCGTGTTGGTCCGGCAGGCTGTTCTTCTTGCCATGGATATGAAGGCGGCCGGTGAGGTCACACCGACTTTGCTCCTTCCCTTCTATCCCATCGTCTACTGCATGGCTCTTTGCTTTTTGTTCCTCAGCCTTGCCATTATGGTCAATCTCCTACAGGTTTGGATAAAGAGGGCAAAATGATGAACCCAATACACGTCGGCATCATCGGCATTCTCGTCCTCATCGCCCTTCTGTTTTTGAACTTTCCTGTTGGCTTTTGCATGGCCCTCGTGGGTCTCGTGGGTTTTGCGTACCTGGTTTCACCGCCGGCGGCGCTCAATATCATTATCAAGGATTTTTATTCGGTCTTCAGTTCTTATGACCTGACCGTCGTGCCCCTGTTCGTGTTCATGGGACAGATCCTTTTTTACGCCGGACTCAGCCGCAAGCTCTACGACGCCGCCTTTACCTGGCTCGGCCATCTCAAGGGAGGGCTTGCCATGGCAACGGTCGGCGCCTGTGCCTTTTTTTCCAGCATCTGCGGGTCTACCAATGCAACGGCTGCGACCATGGCCTCTGTCGCTCTGCCCGAGATGAAGCGGCTCAATTATCCGAACTGGCCACCGGGACCGTCGCGGCCGGCGGCAGTCTCGGGATCCTCATTCCGCCCAGCACGATCTTCATCGTCTACGGCATCATGACCGAGCAATCCATCGGCAAGCTCTTCATGGCCGGAATCCTTCCCGGGGTCCTTCTTTCTGTTCTCTTTATGCTGGCCATCTACATTTGGGTCACCCTGAGGCCCGACATCGCCCCCCGCGTGGAAAAGCAGAGTTTCAAGAAAAAGATAAAATCTCTTTCCGGTCTTGTTGAAGTCGCCGTTCTGTTCATCCTGGTCATGGGCGGGCTTTTCATCGGTGTTTTCACGCCCACCGAAGCAGGCGCCGTCGGGGCCTTCGGCGGAGTGCTCATTCCCCTTGTCAGCGGGCAGCTCTCCTGGAAG
>JALOPA010000201.1 GCA_025454125.1 Thermodesulfobacteriota bacterium | reverse complement strand
CTGGCCGGGAGGTACCAACACCGGAACGCGGCCCTGGCCTTGAGCGTGATCGAGTTGCTCGAGCGCAGAGGGCTCAAGGTGTCCGAAGAAGATATCCGGCAAGGCCTGAAAAGGGCCTTTTGGCCGGGGAGGCTTCAGGTGGTTTCCAGGGACCCGCTTCTGGTCCTGGATGGCGCGCACAACCCTGGAGCGATCCGCGCGCTCACGGAAGCGGTCCGAGGAAGCTTTCAGTACAAGCGGTTGATCCTGGTGCTCGGCGTGATGGCGGACAAAGACGTGCGAGGCGTTCTCCGGGGGATCGTTCCCATGGCGGACTACGTCCTCTTTACCAGACCCGAGTATTACCGGGCGGCCGGGCCTGAGACGCTGATGCAGGCCGCTTCGCCTTTGGGAACGCCAGGAGAGATTCAACCGACTCTTGCCAAGGCCCTTGGGAGAGCAAAACAGATGGCCCATCGCGACGATCTGATTCTCGTCACCGGTTCCCTGTTCACCGTAGGGGAAACCATGGCCCTCCTGGATCCGGAGGCCCATAAACCGGACCGCATTCGGTGAGGGAAGCCGGGTGCAGGCGCAGCGGCCTCACATTCGACAGCACTGAACTTGCACCCTGAGCATCGCTGCTTGAACCTCGATCACAGCAGGGAGATCATGAGCCCATTAGGTGTTCTCACAAAAATCCTCCTCCGGCCCCCTTTACAAAACCGGGAGGAGATAAACCTCTCGCGATCGGGTGCGATCCGCTTTCGCCGCCCTTCTTTCCCAAAGGAGGGGATGGAAGGATTTGAGAAGGGCGTGACGAAACTCAGGACCAAAAGGCTTCTCGGCGTTCTGCTGGTCTGGCTTTCAGCCTTGCTGGCCGGAAGCGCATGGGCTGCGGATTCCTCTTTTGCAGACCGGTTCGTGGGGGATCGGAATGCCCGATGGCAGATCACGGCGGACAGAATGAGCTACGACCGGGAGGATGGGCTCTACAGGGCCGAGGGCAACGTGGTGATCACGAGAGGCGGCCAGGTGCTCAAGGCCAACGAGGCCCGTTACAATGAGAAAACAGGAATGGTCGAGGCTGTGGGCGATGTTGTCCTCGAAACCAACGGAGACGTTTTGAGAGCCGAAAAAGCCCTGTTCGACCTGCACAGCCAAACGGGCAAAATCACCAAGGGGCGCATCTTTCTACGGGAGAACCACTACTACATCAGCGGCGATGACATGGAAAAGACCGGGCCGAACACCTATGTGGTCAAAGGCTGCCACGTGACGACCTGCGACGGAGACAAGCCGGACTGGAGCATCACCGGATCGGAAGTGGAAATCACCGTGGAAGGGTATGGAAGCGTGAAGAACGCCGTTTTTCGAATCCGGGATCTCCCTGCGTTTTTTCTTCCTTACGCTCTTTTCCCGGCCATGACCAAACGCCAATCCGGAGTCCTTCCCCCGGCGCTCGGTTATTCGAGCCTGAACGGCATGACCGTGGAGATTCCTATCTTCTGGGCCATCTCGGATCAAATGGATGCGACATTCTACGAGCAATTCCTGTACGAGCGGGGGCTGATGCAGGGGCTGGAGTACCGTTACGTCGCGGAGGGCGATTCAAAGGGGGTGTTTCTCTTCGACGTGCTCGACGACAGGAAAGGCGAAAAGGACATGACCGACCAAGAGCAGCTGGATCTCAGCCCTTTTCCCAGGACCAATGAAACGCGCTACTGGCTGAGAAGCAGGACCAACCAGCAGCTTCCTCTGGGGGTCACGGCCAAGCTGGACACCGACTACGTGAGCGACCGGGACTACTTCAAGGAGTTTTACGGGAGCCTGTTCGGCTACAGGGCCAGGCCGAATCTGGTCAGGGATTTCGGCAGGCCTCTGGACGACCTCTGGTCCCCCACGAGGAGGTCGGCGCTCCGGCTGGACCGCGATCAGCCGGGATACAGCCTTCAGGCTGCGTCTTCCTATTACGAGAGGCCGGACAAACCTGCCGACGACCCGACGCCTCAGCCTCTCGGGAGCCTGGACTTCAACCTCCTTCCCGGAACCCTGCCCATGGCTCCCTTTTTTACGGCGTTCAACACGGACTTCGACACCATCTGGCGCGACACAGGCCCCCGAGGCCAGAGGGCCTCCTTCACGCCCCTCCTGACCTACCCGATGTGGCTGAACCGATACCTTCAGTTTGAACCCTCGGTCAGCTACACCGGAAACGCGCTGTGGGTGGATCGATCGGAGAGGGGAAAGGCGGACCAGTACCGCAATGCCTACGACGGCCAAGCCCGATTTTCAACCGTACTGGAAAGAATCTACGACACCGACTGGACCTCTGCAACCAAGCTCAAGCACAAGATCGTTCCTTCGCTTCTCTACAACTACAGGGCCTACAAGGACCTGAACATGGTCCAGCCGTGGTTCGAGCCCATGAATGCGGACGGGAGCATGAACCGGGTCGCTCTGGCTCTCGACAACTTCCTGGACGCCAGGAGGGACACGGAAAAGGAAGGGGCCCTGTATGAGCAGTGGACGAGGTTCACTCTGTTTCAAGGGTACCGGTTGGACGGGACATGGTGGGACCAAGGTCTTTCCGGGGAGGAGAGGCCTTTCGAACCCCTGGCGGGAATTCTGACCCTACGGCCCTTCTCGAATCTTTACCTCGACACAGAGGTTCGCTGGGACTGGTACGAGCAGACCGTTCCCTTTGCGGATGTGGCGCTTTCCCTAAGCATCCCCAGGTCCGCCGGACGCACGGATTACATTGGCGTGGATTACCAGTATGTGAAAGAGGGAGACAAAGGGTTTAACGCGAGCGCGTTTGTCAATCTGGACTACGGTTTCGGCATAGGGGGAGGAATCCGAAGAGACCTCAACAGGGATAACAGCCTGTCGAAGAGCCTCTATATCGACTATCAGTCTCAGTGCTGGGGGGTGAGGGTGATCACGGACAACCTGGACGGGGTAGGGAGTATCATGGTCCACTTTCGGCTTCTCGGGCTGGGGCAGATCGGATCGAAATAGCGTCTCTCTTCGCCACGCGGAGCCCCTGGCCTCACGCGAAGAAGCAGGAACCGCAAGGAAAGCGCGTCTTGACACAACAGAGTTCTTCCTCTATAGTGATTCCTTCCTGAAGAAGCAGGCTTTTTTCAACTTCCTTGGAGGCGGGCGATGAAAACGAGGATTGGGGTGCTGTCCGCAGGCAGAGACTGTGCGGGAATCAACCCGGCCATTCAGTGGGTCGTCAATTCGGCCCTGGACAAGGATCTGGTGCCGATTAGGGGCGCCATGTTCGAAGTGGTGGGCATCATCGACGGCTGGAGGGGTCTCCTTGAAGTCAAGCCTGACAAAAAGGAAACCATGAAGCGGTTTATTGTGCCGCTCGACACGGAGCTGGTGCGCACCTGGGACCGGTCCGGAGGCACGCGTCTGGGAACCAGCCTCGTCAACCCCTTTGACCCGAAGAAGGACCAGTCCGAGCTGATGATCGAAAACATCAAGAAGCTGGGGCTCGATGCGCTGGTGGTGATCGGAGGATTCGACAGCCTTGGGGTGGCCTACAAGCTCTTCCGGGAGGGCATCCGGGTCGTGGGGATCCCCAAGACCATCGACAAGGATCTCTCTGAAACCGACTACACCCTCGGGTTTGATTCGGCCGTGAACTCGATCACTCAGGACATTGACCGGATTCGCATCACCGCAGGATCCCACAGCAGGATCTTCATCGTGGAAACCATGGGCAGACGAGCCGGGTGGCTGGCCCTGGAGGGCGGAGAGGCTTGTGGAGCGGCCGTCACCCTCATTCCCGAACATGATTTTGTGCTGGAGCGCGTCGCCGAACTTCTCAAGGCGAGGAAGAAAGAGGGAAAACGCTACAGCATCGTCCTCGTCTCGGAAGGCGCCAAGCCCAGGGGCATGGAAGAGGTGCACGAGCGGCGAGGGCAGGACGGCTTCGGCAACTACTACCTCGGAGGGATCGGGGGGTTCATTGCAGAGGAGATCGAAAAAACGACGGGTCTTGAAGCGCGCTACGTGGCGCTCCGACATCTCCAGAGAGGTGGGGACCCCACCGCCTATGACCGGAGGATGGGCCGGAAATTCGGCATTGCCGCGGTGGACATGATCGCCAACGAAGACTTCGGCCGCATGGTCAGCCTGAAGCAGGGTGAGATCAGAACCGTGCCCTTGAGAAAAGCGCTGGAGCGGTTGAGCCTGGTGGACGTGGAGAAGTTCTACAACACCAAGAACTACACGTCAAAGGATCAGATTCTATAGGGGAAGATTTTTCCCGGATTCAAAATTCCGTTTGGATCAAAAGCTTTTTTCAGCCTCGCCATCAGCTCCAGAGCCGGCCTGGAGATTTCCATTTCAATGAAGGGGGCCTTGGTGATCCCCACGCCGTGCTCGCCGGAGAGTGTCCCTCTCATGGCAATGACCTTGGGGAACAGGTCCCGGACGGCAGCCTCAGCCTTTTCCCGTTGCCCGGAGATCTTTCCGTCGAACAGGATGTTCACGTGGATGTTCCCGTCTCCGGCATGGCCATACGCTGCAATGGGAAGATCGTAGGCCCCGGCAAGATTTTCCAGGAAAACGATGAACTCGGCCATGCGGCTCCTGGGAACCACAATGTCCTCGCTGAGCTTGTCCGGCCGCAGCTTGTAAACCGACTCCGACACGTTCCTCCTGACCTCCCAGAGCTTCTCCCCGTCCTTGTGCCGGGCGGCGGAGCGGAATTCAAGGGCTCCCTGGAGCGCGCAAATGCCCTTCACCCTTTTCGCCTCCTTGGTCGCGAGGGTCCTGTCTCCGTCCACTTCAATCAACAGCAGAGCGCCCGTGCCTTCCGGCGCCGCAAGGCCCACGTCCTTTTCCACACAAGCGATGCAGGTCCTGTCCATGAACTCCAGAGCCGTGGGTACGATCTTGCTCCGGATGATGGCGGAGACGGTCTCCACAGCGGCGGCGGCGGTGTCGAAAAAAGCCATCATGGTTTTTCGGTAGGCAGGCTTGGGCAGGAGCCGCACAACGACCTCCGTCACCACGGCCAGCGTGCCTTCAGATCCGATCAGGAGCCGGGTGAGATCATAGCCCACCACGCCCTTCATGGTCTCCACGCCGGTCCGGATGATCTCCCCCGTGGGCAGAACGGCCGTGAGTCCCAGCACGTAATCGCGCGTGACCCCATACTTGACGGCACGAAGCCCGCCTGCGCACTCCGCCACATTCCCGCCGAGGGTGGAAATCTTAATACTGGCGGGGTCCGGAGGGTAGAAGAGGTCGAGCTTCTCCACGGCGTCCTGGAAAGCGGCGGTGATGACTCCGCACTCGGCCCGGGCGATGAGGTTGTGCTCGTCGATTTCAAGAATGCGGTTGAACCGGTCCGTGGCCAGAACAAGGCCCCCT
>JALOPA010000200.1 GCA_025454125.1 Thermodesulfobacteriota bacterium | reverse complement strand
AGTTCCGAGGGATGCTGCGAAAGTACAGGGGCAAGTTTGCGCGAGATGAACTGTGATTGAAACTCTTAAGAAGACGGGACCGGCCTTAGCCGGTCCCTGGTAAGTTGCATGCGGTTTTATCCAACTTTAACGGCGATCTTTCTAGGGGTCACCGCCTCGACCTTCGGCAGGGTGAGTCTCAAAACACCATCGCTCATGACCGCCTCTATTTTGGACTGATCAATGGTGTCGGAAAGAGAAAACTGCCGATAGTAGGTGCCGGTTCGATACTCTCTCAAAACATCCTTCTCCTCGGGCCCCTCCAGAGGCGTTTCATCGGCGGTCAGAGTGAGAACGTTGTCTTTCAAGTCAATTTTCAGATCCCTGGCTCTGACCCCCGGCATATCGGCCAGCAGGGTGAGTTCTTTTTCGGTTTCAAAAATGTCCACTGCGGGGTTGAAGACCAATCCGGGCTTGGTCAGCTCCGCAGGAGTGGTCACTTCCTTTTTCTCTTTGGCTTGCAAAGATTTGGTTTCGGTCTCCGTCATGGCGAGTCCCTCCTTTCCCTGAAATCAATAGCTCTTGACGCTGATCTGTCTTGGTTTGGCCGATTCGGCCTTCGGAAGAACGACTGTCAGAACTCCGTCTTCCGCATGAGCTTTCACCTTGTCCACATCCAGCCGTGCGGGCAGGGAGATGACCCGGCTGAAAGATCCCGCTTCCCTCTCCCGCCTGTGATAGCTTGCCTTTTCACTCTCTTCAGGCAGCTTTCTTTCACCGGACAGAGTCAAGGTTTCACCGGTTACGGAGATGTCCAGCTCATCCGTCTTGACTCCCGGCAGCTCCGCGCGCACGTAATAATTGTTCTGATCCTCTGTCACATTGATTAAGGGAAATACCCCGGCCGTAGGGAGCCTGAAAACACTTCCGCTGAAGTCTCCCGCCAGCCTGTCCAGCTCCCTTCTCATCCTTTCGAGCTCGTCGAAGGGGCTTCTAACATCCCATGTCGGCCAATCGCTGAATCTTCTGATAATCATGGTTATCCCTCCTTTCAGAAATGGCAATCGCCAAAGAGTGAAGAAAACAAACAATCAAGAAGTCGAACAACGTGAACGTCTCAAATGAAGTTTTCAGCGCCCAATGGCGACCGTGTGTTTTGAAAAAAAATAATTCTCCCTGCATTCTTGTCAAGACGCGGACAGAGCTGCGCGAAACCTTGAGCACCTTGACACCTTTGGTCTTTGAATTAACTTTTTTTGCAGGAAATGAACTACCCCGCCGCAAGCAGCGGGGTAGAAAGGCACACGCGACGCTCGTCACACCCGCGCAGGCGGGTGTCCAGAAAGAACCTCAAGACTGGATTCCCGCCTTCGCGGGAATGACAATGTCGAAGCAAGGTGCGGGCAATGAATCCCTTAGGGTTTCATTCAAAAAATTGAAAAGGAGGTGAGGTCTTTATGTCCAGCTTGATTCCGTGGCGTGGAGAAATGGATCGTCTTAGAAATGAGATGGAAAGGCTCTACGACAGGTTTTTCGACTTGAGGCCTTTCCGCCGATTCGCAGAGGAAGGAGAGTGGATGCCGAGCGTCGACGTTTCTGAAACGGCCAAAGAGATCATCGTCAAAGCAGAGATCCCCGGAGTGGAAGCCAAGGATATTGACGTGAATCTGTCAGGAGAGGTTTTGACCATCAAAGGGGAGAGAAAACGGGAGCGAGAAGAGCAGGAGGAGAACTTCCACAGAATAGAGCGGAGCTACGGTTCCTTCTTTCGGTCCCTGCGGCTTCCATCGGAGGTGGATGGAGAGAAAATCAAAGCATCCTACAAGAAGGGGGTTCTTCGCATCACTTTGCCTAAAGCCAAGAAGGCGACGGCCAAGAAGGTTGAGATCAGCGCAGGGTGATTCGCGGGACGAGGACGGTCTTCAAGAAAGAGGGAGCGGCTGAAGACTGGCAGGTAGCTGAAAAACAAGATCCCTCAGTCACTCCCGCGCAGGCGGGAGTCCAGAAAAGCTGTAAAGGACTGGATTCCCGCCTGCGCGGGAATGACAGTAAAGACTTCAAAGACGGCTTTTTCAGCAACCGGCTAGGGTGCCGGAAGAGGAACCGTGGCTCGAAACACTTCGAAATTGCTTTGAATGGCTTGGGCGCAGGGTCCGTGAACATCCAGAAACTGAACGCCCATGCCTTTTCTGCTCACATGAGCCACCTGGGCCTTGACCAGCATGATCCTCTTTTCCAGGGGCAACCGGGTCACCAGTTCAATCTGGTCGCCTCTCTTGAAAGTGGAGGAGGGTTCGGTTTCAATGAAAACCCCGCCCGTGCTGAAATTGCTTACCCGCTTTACGCCTTCGAGACCTCGGACGACCACATCCAGATAAAACTCGATCCTTGGGGCCAACCTCTTCTCTTTGTCCGGTCCCATGCTTTTGGAGTTTGGTCTGTTTCTTGAGCTCTTCATGCCCGGCCGTCCACATTCCAAGGTAGAACCAAATTCTCTTTTGAACGCAAGAATCGTGCAAAAACAAGAGGCAGGTTGGAGAATCGGAGTTAGGACTGCGTTTCAATGGGTTAGGAGTAGAGCAGAATCCCCCCGGGACTCTATGGGAATAAAAACTCCATTTTGTTGTGAAAAGAGTTGCCACTTTTGAGAAGAAGAATTCACACTGTTCCCCGGGGGCTGTCCTCAAGTGCCGGGCGGTTGAAGGGCAGCGCCGGGGCATAGGAGGTCCTGTGTCATCCCTTCAACCGGGTTGCGTTGGTTTTGAACCTCATGCTACAATTCCTTCCCAGTTTCGGCGCTGGCGCCGACCAAACCACTAATGAACCAAGGTGTGACTCCATCAGCGACTGCCCCCACAATCCATTCGAGCATCCTGAGCTCACCAAGCATATCCGGCGGGTTTTGAAAGGCGGAAGGATCACGGCAACCCGTTTGCCCCTCACCCCGGACATCCGGCTCTATCTCCTCAACGAGGATTACCCGCAACACAACTTGACACGGGAAGAAACCCAGGCGCTGATGGACGAGCCGCCGTTCTGGTCCTTTTGCTGGTCCAGCGGGCAAGTGCTGGCCCGGTGGATCATGGACCGGAGAGAACTCGTGAAAGGGAAGCGCATCCTTGACTTTGGAAGCGGGTCAGGAATTGTCGCGGTTGCCGCGGCGCTTTCGGGCGCAAGAAAGGTCCTGGCATGCGATATCGACCCTGTGTCTCTCAAGGCGGTTGCTGCAAACGCGGAGCTCAATCAGGTTGTAATCGAAGTGAGCAGGGATTTTGGAAGCTCGTCTGCTGAGGGGTTTGACGTTATTGTGGCCGCCGATGTTCTTTACGATGCGGAGATCTTTCCCCTTGTGAAGAGATTTCCGGACCTGGCGCCGGTAGTGGTCCTCGCAGACTCGCGAGTCAGGGATCTCACGCTGGAGCCCTAGGGGACGATCGATCGAGGTGTGGCTGTGACCTGCCCGGATCTCCATGAGCCCAAAGAGTACCGGCAGGTCAGCATCTATTCGTCGGCAAAAGGGCTTGCAAATTGATACTGTCGCAGGTAGACTTTTCGCTACAAGTGGGAATATCTTTGGAACCATGGGGAAAAGTCGAGCTGGAGGGATAGAATCAGAGAGGAACAGGAAAGGAGGGTGTAGAGGATTATGGGACAGAAGACCGCAAGAATGCTGACGATTGTAAGCGCTGCTGTTGTTTTGGCACTGAGCGTTGCGTCCGCCGGTGCACAGACCGCCACCCCTGCCTCAGGAACATGGCAATTTCAGGTGACTCCTAATGTCTGGTTTCCGGGCTTCTCGGGTTACGTCGGGGCTCAGGGGGCGACGACCTACAGGAACCTGAGCCTCCCTGACCTGTTCGATACCTATGACTCCGGTGGTACGATTTACTTTGAAGGCCGAAAGGACCGGTGGGGATTTTTCCTCGAACCGAACTACTACAACCTTTCGACGGAGTCCAAATCCGGTGGGCTCACGGCGAAGGTCGACGTGGAGCAATGGATCGTCGAATTCGGCGGTGCGTACCAGTTCGCCGACTTGTCCATCGAAGGCAGCCAGGCAATGAAACTCGACGTGCTTCTGGGAGGCCGTTACTGGTCCGTGGAAAACGAGATCGATATTGCGGGTTACCCGCTCAGAACGCAGAGCAAGGCGTGGGTCGATCCTCTGGTCGGACTTCGGCTCAGAACGAATGTGACGGATAAACTCTATCTCATGGCGAGAGGCGATATCGGCGGCTTTGGCCTCGGGTCGCACTTCACTTGGCAGTACATCTTTGAAGTAGGCTACCGATTCACTCCGAACCTCAGCGTCATGCTCGGCTATCGCATGATTGACGTCAATTATGACCATGGAACCGGCGACAACTACTATGAGTATGATGTGACCATGCAGGGACCGATCATCGGCTTGTCTCTGTTCTTTTAGACGGCACTCCGAGGAGAAACCACACTGAAATAATCCGGTCGGAAAAGAGACTAAAGGGCGGCAAAGCAGGGCTTTGCCGCCCTTTTTTTTACACTCAAAGTGATAGCTTCTCAATAGGCAAGTTAAAGCTCAAAACAAAAATCTATTGAAATTTAAGTAACAAAAGATTAGGAACTCAAGGCATGGATTATAGCATTCTTTGTTCTTGGACAGGTTCTCCTTCTCCATCTGTGGGGTTTACCCCGGTCGCCCGATTCATTCAGGATCTGATGTGATTGCTGTTATTCCTGGAAACAAAGCTCCTGCCTCAGGCTGTGCCGTGCCCATCGCATTCCAGTCCTTAACTCTTTTCGGCTCTGTGGTCATCCCCAGCCAGAATATTTTCAGAAAACCCACCCTGTGTATTTTTTCTCCAGTTCTTGGAAAGGGGTTACACACTTCTGGAAATGGTTTTCATAGTCCACTTTCTTTGTTAAGCGGCTATATCGTAAGTGTCTTGAATTTCTATTTATTATTTAATGACCTTTGTGCATGAATTTTGCAGTTATGCATGTCTGTTTCTGCTTCCCCCTAGACCGGGCACAGGAGAACTGCGCCCGGCCGTTGCTCTTTGATAAATGCTGTTTTCTGCCGAACAGCCCATTGACGTTCTGAACCAGGCTGTTTCTGCTTTCTGCAGGCTTCGAGCAAGAGGTAAAGGAGCCTCTTGCCTTCCGACTGTCGTTCTTGCTCAAAGCGCTCTTACCGGTGACCCTTTTTTCCCTCAACCTCCAACGGCGGTGTACGAGGTAACGTATGAAGACACGATCGATGAACGCTCTCCTTGTTTTGATTCTCCTCGGCATGGTGTTTCTCTCTCCAACCCTTTCCCTGGCAGAGAACAGCGGCTCGGCAGAGAACAGCGGCTCTTGCCCCACATGCCCGCCTGTCGAAGGCATTCAACAGCCCGAGTATATCTCCGATGCATTCGGGTTCAAGGCGATGAAGGCCTTCAGTAGCACGGGCAAATGTCTTGTGACTATTTTCTGCCCGGAAAACAAGGTCGTCGTCGACGTGGTGACCGGAATCTCTCTATCCCACGAGTGGTTTGGTTTCCTGGAGAAACTGGTCAAAGACAAAACCGGGTGGTTTGACCCGACCGTGTCGGGTATCAAGGTGGGGAGTAACATCGCCAAAGAGATGAGTCAGAACTACAAGGACACCTTCAAGAACATCACCGGCAAAGTGCCGGGACTGACGATCTTGCTTCCCTGTCTAACCGCTGGGAATGAAATATATAGACTCTACGTGAATTATGTTGATTCCGTTGATTTTGGTTTGGAGTCCTTTTCGATCACTCCCATCCAGGTCACACTTCCCAAAAACGATTTTTTTTACCCTGCTATCGCCTGGCCTGACAAAGCCTTAGCGGCAAAATACCAGGGTCTTGAAGAGTGGAGGGTGGACCTCAGGCTGCGGCAAATCGGAGGTGACCCCGCGCAGATCGGTACCCATTGGGACCGGATCACCAGCATGAGCCACTGGAACAACGATGTTCCTCTGGGCCCGTTTCGTGATGCATCAACCGGGCAGGCCATCATCCCGGAGGGACAAGCTTTTGGAGTCACTCCCGGAAAGGCGACCTCTCCTTCATTCTACGGAATCATCAATGCCTCTCCAGGGACTCAGGGAGTTCGAGAAGGAACCAATATCTATTCCTTTGTCATAAACTACCAGGTGCCCGGTCTCATCTACGATTCAGAAAAGGAAGACGAACAGAAAAACTATTTTTCCGTATGGCCGGACGCGAACCTGGGTGGCGATCCCGAGGACCCGGTTCCGATCATCAACGAAACGGATGATTGGACTGACCGGGAACCCCCTAGCGAATACACCCCGCCGTTTCGCACGCCGGGGAACGACCATGCAGATGAAAACCTATCCGTAGCGAACCGGGATGTCCCTGATGCAAGGCCCAAGGACCTCCGCCAGGCCTACACCCGCCTTGCAGTGAAAAAAGGTCTGGACCGCGTGATTACCCGCGAGCTTCTCAAGGAAGCCCGCCATGCAGAGAAATACTATTACGATCTGCTGTCGCAGGACTTCGGGAATCCAGAGCTGCTCTGGAAGTGGTCTGGAGCGGTTCATCGCGTCAAGACCCACGCGGAGGAGCTCAAAGGGCTCGAAAGCCAGATGCTCTCCGAATACAAGAAAGCGCCGGATGTGGCGATCCTCGACCGAGGGTATGCAGCAAGGGCTGAAAAGCTCCTGCGCAAACTCCACATCCCCAGCATGTACGTGGGGACCGATTTCTCTCCCGATATTGTGAAGGACCATCCTATTCTTTTCATCCCTTCAGCCGGGCTTTACGGCCTTGAAGGCTCTGCCATGTTCAAGGCCCGCCTCGAGGAGTATGCCAGAAAAGGCGGGACCATCGTCTGCCTGACCCAGCAGCACGGAACGGATTTCCAGGCTCTTCCCGGAGGCCAGCTCACAGGCTTCGGGTGGCTCGAGGATCAGAGCTGCCACACGCGGTCCTTGTCCATTGCGTCTGCGCACCCTGTGCTGGCCGGCCTATACGAGTCCATTCTAACGGCCGGCGTGGACGGCTTCTTCACCCAGCTCCCCCCGAACACTCAGGTGCTGCTGCGCCGCACCAAGAACAACATGCCAGGTGCCGTGCTCTACCCCTTCGGCGATGGACGGGTGATGGCCCTCTGTCTTTACTCGGATTGGATTTCAGGCCTTGGGGGTGAGACGCGAGATGACCGTGCGCTGATTGCCGATATCATCCACTGGGCTGAAGACCCGCTTCAGGCCATCCCGGAGATCAGAACCGGCTATGCCGTCACCGTCCCTGTGACTCTGGAGAACAGGACGGAGGAGCCTGCCACCCACGCGCTTTTCTATACCCTTCGACCCAACGGAACGATCTTCAAGCATGAGCTCAAGGAAATCGCCCTTGGCGCTCAGGGGTCTCAAACTGTGGACTACGCCGTCCCGGGCATTCCCGATCAACCAGGGCTGTGGTCGGTGGACTATGTGCTTTTTGATTTTGACGGATCCAACCGGGTCGTGGATTTCGAAGAACCTGAAGTGCAGTTCCAGGCCCCCGGGGCGCGCTTTGCTGTGCGGAATAACATTCCCATTGTCACCGCGCTGAACGCCTACAACCTGTACATCACGTCCACCCAGGAAGTGTTTTTCAAAGGGGAGATTGGGCCCTTCACTTTCACGGTGGAGAACAATACGGGGAGTGAACAGACCCTCACCCTGATGTTCTATTTTCATCACCACGCCTACGATTACACGCACGACAGCCAAACCTATGGCAGCCTTTCCGCGCAGATCATGCGTCAACTCATTATTCCGGCGGGCGGAAAAGTCAATGTCCCTTATTCCGTGCCCATTCTCGGCAGCGATCGTGTCTTTGCCACCCTCTACGATCGCACGGGGCAATACATCCGAGTGGCCGATCGCCAGATTAATGTTCAGAAATCCAATGAGATCCTTGGAATCGCTCCTCTCCAGGCGAGCTATGAAGTCGGCGAGACCGTGGGCCTCAACCTGTCGATTGCAGGGCAGGGAGGAAACCTGCTCAACGGAGAGGCCCTGCTCAAGGTGAGGAATCCGAGCAACCTCGTGGTTTACTCATCAGGTCCCATCCCCCTCGAAAACGTCACCACCTATTCCAACTCCTTTGCCTACACCCTGCCGACCGATGCGCCGTCCGGGACGTATTTGGTGACCCTCGAACTGCTGAACCCCGACGGAATCCGGATCGGAGGCAACTCCGGCTCGTTCCAGGTGCCGGAAAAACCTGTGTATGGGGCCATCAACCTCCCTTCGCGGATCGATCCACGGGTTCCGTCCCGTTTCTCGCTGACGCTTACCAATTTGGCCGGCAGGGACCTCGATGGATGCTCCCTGGACTTTTTCGTGGACAAGCCGGGAGGAGGAACGATTTTCCATCGCAGCAACAATCTTGCAGCTCTTGCCCAAGGTCCAACCGTGTTCCAGTA
>JALOPA010000199.1 GCA_025454125.1 Thermodesulfobacteriota bacterium | reverse complement strand
CACGATTCAGGAAGCGCGCATCAAGCTGAAGGTTCTCTTGGCGGAGGACAACCCCATCAATCAAACCCTGGCGGTGAGAATGCTGGAAAAAAGAGGCTATCGTGTACAGGTGGCACCCAATGGGAAGGAGGCCCTCGAGATCTTCGACCGGGAGGAAATCGATTTGATCCTGATGGATATTCAAATGCCTGAGATGGACGGGTTTGAAGCAACCCGCCTCATCAGAGAAAGAGAGAGGGGAAAAGAAGTGCCTATTGTCGCCATGACGGCGCACGCTCTGACGGGAGACAGGGAACGATGTCTCGCGGCGGGGATGGACGATTACGTTGCAAAACCCATCAAAGCGGAAACCTTGTTTGGAGCCATCGACCGCTGTGTTTCCGGGAGACCCGTGAGAAAGAGCAGGGAGTTTACTGGCCAAGACATGGGGACCGGCGAGAGGAAGAGTGACGTGTTCGATCTTTCGAAAGCCTTGGAAATCATGGGGGGGGATAGAGACCTTCTAATGGAAATCGTCGGGATTTTTGTAGAAAGCTTCCCTGCAACACTGCGCCAGATTCGCGAAGCTTTGGCTTCCGGGGATGCACCTCTCGTCGAAAGAGCGGCCCACAGTCTTAAGGGCTCTGTGGCGAGCTTCGGAGCTTCCCGCGCCCAGGAGGCTGCGTCAGGTCTTGAAAAGAGGGGCAAAGCAGGAAATCTCACAGGAGCCGATCAGGTGGTGGTCGAACTTGAAACTGAACTCAGAACATTGGAAAGGACAATGAAGAAGGTTCTTCTGGAGCGTTAAGATGAAGATCCTTGTTGCCGGAGACGATCCGGTTTTCAGGCGCCTCTTGGAGGCTTCGCTTCGCAAATGGGGTTATGAACTCGTGATGACCTCTGACGGGGAGGAGGCATGGGACAGGCTGATCGAACCGGAGGCACCGGCTCTCGTGATCTCCGATTGGATGATGCCCGGGCTCGACGGCACGGAGCTGTGCCGCAGAATTCGGGCCACGGAGAAGTCACGCTATGTTTATTTTATCCTCCTCACGGCGCGGAGCGGCAAAGAGGATATCATTCAGGGGCTTGAAGCAGGTGCGGACGATTACCTTGTGAAACCCTTCAATCCGGCTGAGTTGAAGTGGCGCGTGAACATAGGAAAGAGAATCCTCGAACTTCAGTCCCGCATCCTGGAGATGGCCATGACAGACGCCCTCACTGGCGTGCTCAACAGAAAAGCGTTTCTGGAAAGAGCGGAGATGGAGATGCAAAGGGCAAAACGTGTTGGGACGCCGCTGTCGCTCATCATGGCGGATATAGACCATTTCAAGTCGGTCAACGACCGGAATGGGCATCAAGCCGGCGACCTGGTGTTGAAGGAATTTGTGAAAGTCCTCACCCGATGTGTTCGAGGATATGATTTCGTGGGGCGCTACGGCGGGGAAGAATTTCTGGTAGGGTTGCCTGAAACCGGATTGCCCATGGCTGAGGCTGTCGCCAAAAGGCTTCGATCGGGAATCGAACAGACGAGCATCGCTCTTCCGGGCCGAGAGGAGCGTGTCCACATCACTTCAAGTTTCGGGCTTGCCGCCTTCCAACTTGATCAGGACGATAGCCTTGAGGAAATCATCAAGCGGGCCGATGAGGCTCTCTACCGAGCCAAGAATTCAGGAAGAAACAGGGTCTGCGTTGAGATAAGGAAAGAGAAATGAAAAGGATATCGCTGTTATCCGCTCTGGTGTGGCTGCTCGTCATGCCGTCAAGTGCGATGGCCAATTCACCCATTCTCAGCGCTGCCGAGGTCGATTACCCGCCCTTTTCCATTGTGGACGCCGAGGGCAGGGCAGAGGGATTTTCGGTCGAACTTATGCGCGCGGCATTGGCTGCCATGGGACGGGAGGTCTCCTTTCGCACCGGGCCCTGGGCCGAGGTTAGGGGCTGGCTGGAACGGGGTGAAATCGAAGCCCTGCCCCTGGTGGGTCGCACTCCGGAGCGTGAATTGCTTTTCGACTTCACTTTCCCCTACATGTCTTTGCACGGCGCCATCGTGGTTCGAAACGATGTGACCAACATCCTGGGACTCGTCGATCTCAAAGGCCGGCAGGTCGCCGTCATGAAAGGGGACAATGCCGAGGAGTTCCTCAGGCGGGAGGATCGAGGCATTGACATTCACAGCACGACGACCTTTGAAGAAGCCCTTCGCGAACTTTCGCAGGGTCGCTATGACGCCGTTGTCATTCAGCGGCTCGTGGCGCTGCGCCTAATTCAGGAAATGAGTCTTGCCAACCTGAAAGTCATCAACAGGCCGGTGGAAGGGTTTCGCCAGGATTTCTGTTTCGCCGTCAAGGAGGGAGACAGGGAAACGTTGGCCCTCCTCAACGAAGGACTGGCCCTGGTCATGGCGGACGGAACCTACCGCCACCTGCACGCCAAGTGGTTCGCCGCTCTCGAGCTGCCGGCCGGGCACCGCTTCGTGATCGGAGGGGACCGCGACTATCCGCCCTTTGAATACCTGGACGAGAAGGGCGTTCCTGCCGGCTATAACGTGGAACTCACGCGCTCCATTGCACGAGAAATGGGACTCAGTGTAGAAATTCGCCTCGGCACCTGGAAAGAGATGATAGACAGGTTGGAAAAGGGCGAGATTGATGCGCTCCAGGGCGTGTTCTACTCGCCCGAACGGGACCTGAAATTCGACTTTTCCCCGGCTCACACGGTGAATCAGTGTGTCAGCGTTGTGCGCAGAGGCCAGGGATCGCCACCGGAAACTCTTGACGTTCTGAGAGGCAAACGCATCGTGGTGCAGCAGGGCGACATCATGCACGATTTCGCGCTTGAAAAGGGTCTGGGAAAGGAGGTTTCGGCAGTCGGCTCTCAGGAAGGCGCGCTGAGGGAGTTGGCCGAAGGCCGGCACGACTGCGCACTGGTCTCCCGACTGACCGCCATGTACTGGATAAAGAGACACGGGTGGGACAATCTGGTCATTGGGCAGCGCCCCTTGATCGCCCCTGATTACTGCTACGCCGTTCCCAATAACCACAAGGCCCTCCTGGCCCAGTTCAGCGAAGGTCTGAAGATTATCGAGAAAACAGGCGAATACCGCCGCATCCAGGAGAAGTGGCTGGGCCTTGAAAAGAATGGACCACCTTCCCTCGTCAGCGCCCTGCGCTATTCCGCCATGGTCCTTATTCCACTTCTCGTGGGCACGCTGGGGTTTTCCTTGTGGTCGTGGTCCCTCCGAAAACAGGTGACTCGCCGGACCGCTGAACTGGCCGCGGTTTCACAGCGCCACCAGGCCATCCTGGACGCCGTGCCGGATATTATCATGGAGGTGGATGCGAACAAAATCTATACCTGGGCAAACCCGGCCGGGTTCGACTTCTTTGGGAAGGATGTGATCGGCAGGGAAGCCGCCGAGTACTTCGTTGGCGAACAGGGCACCTACCGGCAGGTGCAGCGGTTATTCGAGGGCGACGAAAACGTCATCTATCTGGAGAGCTGGCAACGAAGGAAGGATGGTCAAGCGCGGCTCCTGGCCTGGTGGTGTCGCGCGGTCAAAGAGGAGTCGGGCACAGTGTCCGGCGTCCTTTCCACTGCGCGCGACATCACCGAGCGCAAGAAGGCCGAGGCAGAGCGGCAGAACCTCCAGGACCAGTTGCTCCAGGCGCAGAAAATGGAATCGGTGGGCCGGCTGGCCGGCGGCGTAGCCCACGACTTCAACAACATTCTGACCACCATTATAGCCAATGCCGACATGGCGCTGGCAGACGCTGAAAAGAATTCACCTCTTCGCGATTATCTCCAGGAGATCGTGGCGGCCGGGAAGCGGGCTGCCGGCCTGACCCGGCAGCTTCTGGCCTTCAGCCGCAAGCAGGTCTTGCAGCCTGAAGTGGTGAAACTTAACAAGGTGGTGATGGGAATGGAGAAGATGCTGCGGCGCCTTATCGGGGAGGAGATCGAAATGAAGACCATCCTGGCCTCGCACCTTGGACTCGTGGAAGCCGACATAGGGCAGCTGGAGCAGGTGATTCTGAACCTGGCTGTCAACGCCAAGGATGCCATGCCCAGGGGAGGGACCCTGACCCTTGAGGCGGCCAATGTGGATCTGGACGAAGAGTATGCAAAAGCCCATGTGGCGGTGAGGCCCGGGCCTTACGTGATGCTGTGCATGAGCGACACAGGGGTGGGCATGTCTCGGGAGATTCAGGCCAGGCTCTTTGAACCCTTTTTCAGCACCAAGGAGAAGGGCAAAGGGACGGGGCTGGGGCTGGCCACAACTTATGGCATCGTGAAGCAGAGCAAGGGCAATATCTGGGTATACAGTGAAGAGGGTAAGGGGAGCGTTTTTAAGATCTACCTCCCGCGAGTCGACAAGTCGGAAAAGGCAGACAAAGCGAAGCTTTCAGCGAGTGTAGTGAGGGGCGGGACGGAAACGATTTTGATCGTGGAGGATGAGCCAATGGTTCGCAATCTGGCCGTCAAGGTCCTCGATAGGTATGGTTACCACGTGCTGTCAGCCGAGAACGGCCGGGAGGCGCTGGAATCATCGAGAGGGCATGGAGGGCCGATTCATCTGATGCTGACCGATGTGGTGATGCCGGGGATGAGCGGGAGGGAGTTGGTGGAAATGTTGCGCGAGGTGCGGCCGGAGATGAAGGTCCTGTATATGTCAGGATACACGGACGATGCTATCGTGTGTCACGGGATACTGGAAAAGGGGATCGCCTTTATCCAGAAGCCGTTTACGCCCGAAGACATGGCCCGCAAGGTGAGAGAGGTGCTGGAAGAAGCGCCGACTGAGAAACAGGAGCCGTGAGTCATGTTGCTTGACCTGAGAACCGTCGCTTTCAGCAATGCCATTATTAACATCGTGTGCGTGCTGCTCATCATGATGCTGTGGCAACAGAACCGCAGCCGATTCCAGGGTTTGGGTCTCTGGGTGCTGGGTTTCTGCTCCCAGATGGCCGCGTTGTTCCTGGTCAGCCTTCGGGGGAGCATTACGGACTGGGTATCGGTAGTTGTCGCGAACAGCTTCGTGGTTGCAGGCGGGCTTTGCTGGTATGCAGGTCTGGTGCGCTTCGTGGGAAGGAAGATTTCTCAGGCACCGAATTACCTCCTGCTCGCGGCCTTTACCTGCCTGCATGCTTACTTGACTTTTGTTCATCCCAGCCTGGCCGTTAGAAATCTCAATTTGTCAGTGGCACTGCTGATTCTCGGTCTTCAATGCATGTGGCTTCTTCTGTGGGGTGTCGAGCCGAGGAGGAGACGTCTGACATTTGGGGTAGGGGCCATTTTTGGAGGTTATTGTCTGGTCAACACTGTACGCATTGCCGAATTTTTCATTGGCGCGCGCCACACCGAAGACTATTTCCAGTCCGGGCCATTTCAAACCTTCGTCCTTGTTTCCTACCAGATGTTGTTGATTCTCTTGGTC
>JALOPA010000198.1 GCA_025454125.1 Thermodesulfobacteriota bacterium | reverse complement strand
TGCCTAAAGTTAGAAAAGCCAAATCAAAAGAAAAACCAACCACCAAAGTGAAAAGAACGGAAAGTCCCTGATATCGCTAAAGTGCCTAAAATTATTGGAAGACCGAAGAACAGAAAAAATACCCGAAGAGAAAGAAAATGTCAAAAGATCAAAAGAGAAGACCTGAAAAACCTTACCACGAAAACACGAAAGGGGGAAAGCACGAAAAGGAAGTGCCTAAAGTTAAGAAAAGAAGAAGACAGAATAGAGGAGACAAAATTCAGTAGAAAACCAAAAAAAAAGAAGTAACCTCACGCCCGCTCGCCTAAGAATTAGGACACGGATTGACACGGATTCGTCCAGATGAGTTTTCAGTTTTTTTTCAATCCAATACATCCGTGTTCATCTGTGTCCCAACAGTCTTCTTGTTCTTATGCCCCGGAAAGAGGCCAGGACAGCATCTTGCTATAGACGGCGCCGCCGGGTTTGAGATCGCTCCTGAACAGAACCAGCTCGTTGAGGGCGCAGTCCGGGCTGGACAAATCCCGGTAGGTTGAAAGGAGCCGCTCCAGTTCCGGCTCTCTCTTGCCGGGCTTCTTGAACCTCCCAAGAGTCAGGTGAGGTTTGAAGGCCCTCTCCTCTCCCTTGATTCCAAAGGGCGAAAGAACCTGCTCGAGGTCGTTCTTGAAGCGGGACATCCTCTCCAGATCGCCGCCAATGCCCAACCAGATCACCCTTGGGTTTCGACTGTTGGGAAAACAGCCCATGGGCTTGAGGGAGATGCTGAAAGGGCGGTGATTGGAACACACGGCGGCGAGGGGGTTTTCCATCTGAGAGACCTGCTCGGATTCGATGTCGCCCATGAAGACCACGGTCAGGTGGATGAACTCCGGCCTCACCCAACGAACATCGAGGGAACTCTTACGGGCTTCCCCCGAAACCCTTGTCACGATGGCCTTGATGTCCGGCGGCAGTTCAAAGGCCAGGAAGGAACGGATTCCCATAAAGCACCCTTCTCACCCAGTCCAGCGCCATGACGGCGCTGTTCATCTTGTTTTGTTCTCTCTTGCCCCAGAAGCGGTATTTGCCTGAAAAGAGCTCTTCCCCGAGAGCCAGTCCGATGTGAACCGTTCCCACGGGCTTTTCCTCTGTCCCTCCGTCCGGGCCGGCAATGCCGGTGACCGCCAACCCCAGGTCCGCCTTCAGGGCTTTTCTCACCGCGGCAGCCATGTCCCTGGCCACCGGATCGCTGACCGCGCCGTAAGTCTCCAGGGTCTGCCTGGAGAGGCCGAGAAGATCCATCTTCGCCTGGTTGCTGTAGACGATCACGCCCCCGAGAAAATAGCCGGAACTGCCCGCGACGTTGGTGAGGAGATTTCCGATGAGCCCTCCTGTGCAGGACTCGGCAACGGCAAGGGTCAGCTTTTTCTTCACCAAGGCCTCTCCGACGACTCCTTCCATGGTCTGATCCCCTGTGCCGAAAACGAAAGCCCCGACGCGGGAGCGGATCTCTCTTTCCATGGTGTCGAGCTCAGAGGCGGCGCTCGTCTGGTCCTCAGCCCGGAGGCTCAGGGTGATGTGGTTCTCAGGGAACCTGGGGTAGAATCCGAGAATGATGTTTCCGGACTTTCCCGGAAGATCGCTCAGCTTCTCTGCAATGCTCGGTTCGTTGAGCCCGTAGAGTTTGAGCACCCTGTGCCTCAAGGCGGGGAGCACCGTGCACTGGAGCAGCAGATCGGGAATCACGACCTCGTCCATCAGAAACCGCATCTGCTCGGGCACGCCGGGGAGGAAATAGAGGCGGACCTTGTTTTCGACCAGGGAGAAGCCGCACACGTTCTCTCTGGGGCAGAGGATCTTCGCGTCTTCAGGCATCCAGGCCATCTTTTCAAGAGCGCGGGACATCTTCAAGCCCCTGAGCGCCACGTAATCCTTGATCTGGTCGTACATTTCCTCATCCAGGCACAGGGGGCGGTTGAGCGCAGAAGCGGCGATCTCGTTGGTGATGTCGTCGTCCGTGGAACCCAGACCTCCGGTGATGATCACGAACTGGGAATCCTTCAGGGCTTTTTGAAGGGCCCTGGAAATGCCCTCCTGATCGTCTCCCACGGTGGTGACGCGGGTCACTCTGAGCCCCGTGGCGGTGAGCCGGCCTGCCGCATACCAGGCATTGAGGTCAACGACCCTTCCCGAGATCAGTTCGTCACCGATCGTGATGATCTCACCGTACATAACGTCCATTCGCTCCGCGAATGTGGATACTGGATGCTGGATCCTGGATCTTGGATTCTGGATACTGGTTGCTGGTTTCTGGATGCTCGATCCTGGATACTGGACACCAATGCGAAGGTATTAAGAGCTTTGACATTAAGCTAAATCGAATTCCTGCTCAAATCCCCCCTCGCCCCCCTTTACCAGAGGGGGAAGCGGTGATTTCAGATGACTCGACGAATGGCAATTCCTTTATTCCGTTTGTATCAGATGCTCGCCCTGCGATCCAGCATCCAGCATCCAGTATCCAGAATCGGCGCTTCCGAGGCTAAAGCCCGAAGGCGTAGGCCATGATCCTCAGGCACACATTGGCAAACACCCCTGCGAGCAGGTCATCCAGCACAATGCCTGCACCGCCCCCTATCTTCTCCAATTTCCTGATGGGGTAGGGTTTCAGTATATCAAAGAAGCGGAAGAGGATAAAACCCATAAAGAGGTTGAACCCTGTTGCCGGCAACAGGAAGAGGGTCAAGAGAAGTCCGACGACCTCATCGATGACGACTTCGGCAGGGTCGTCTTTCCCCAGAACCCTGGCGCTTCTGTCCGATACCCAGATGGCGAGGAGAATGAAAAAGAAAAGAACGTAAGCGCCGGCCACAGGGCTAAGGTAGGCAACAGCTACCGCAAACGGAATGGCCGCGAGCGTCCCAAAGGTTCCCGGAACCACGGGCATCATCGCCACCCCAAACCAGGATGCGAGGATCAGGGCGAACTTGTCCAGCGGAGAAGCCTTGTGGAAGAGTTCAATGACGTTTTGAGTGGGAGGCCGCAAGAATCTCATGGCAAAACATCAACCCCACCACGAAAGCACGAAATAACGAAAACACGAAAAACCCCTCTCTCCCCTTTTCGTGCTTTCCAGTTTCCGTGTCTTCGTGATTAAGCCTTTTGGCTCTTCTTCCCTTTCAACTTTGGGCATTTTAGACACTTAAGCTCACTTTAGGCACTTGCTTCAGTGCCGTCACCCATCCATAAACATCTCTCAAGGGAATGCCTCTTTCCTTTGCGATTCGTCCGCATTCCTCGAACTCCGGCAAGAGCTGAGAAGACCCGTCCGGCCGGACAACCTTCTTCACCTTCATCGTGCCCCAGGGGCTGTCGACCTCGATTGAAGATCTCTCGAGAATCCTCCTCTGAGTGTAGTGGAAGCGCACACCCAGCGTGGTGCTCTCTGAGAAGAGGAGGTTCATGAGCCGATCTTTTTGATGAGGCTTGGCCACAACGTGGACGATCACGGCGGGCCGATTCTTTTTCATGTACCCCGGGGAGAAAACCACATCCAGGGCCCCTGCTTCAAAAAGACGCTCCATGAGAAAGCCCAGCCACTCGGGGTTGGTGTCGTCCAGATTGGACTCAAGGACGACGACCGTCTCCTCGTGCGATTCTCCCTGCTCCCGACCGATCAGGATGCGCAGGAGATTGGGCCGGTCGGCCAGGTTTCGGCTTCCCACACCGTAGCCCACCTTCTCGATCGCCATGGCCGGCAGGGAACCGAAGGAGCGGGCAAAGCCCTTTACGAGAGCGGCTCCAGTCGGGGTGACGAGTTCCTCCTTCAAACCGGCATCATAAACCGGCACCCCCTCGAGAAGGGCCACGGTTGCAGGCGCGGGCAAAGGGATCCGTCCGTGCGATGTCTCCACGAATCCCGAGCCGAGGGGCAGGGGGGAGGCGCAGGCGGCACCGATTCCAAGGAATTCCATGCCCAGCACGCTGCCTAGGATATCGACGATGGAGTCCACAGCCCCCACCTCGTGAAAGTGTACCTCTTCCGGGGAGCGGCCGTGAATCCTTCCCTCCTCCACCGCGAGGCTTTCAAAAATGGCAATGCTTTTGTCTCTCACAGAGGGGCTGAAGTTCCCTGCGCGGATGAGGTCCTTGATGTCGGAGAATTTCCTGTGGGGGTGATGATCCTGGGCCACGTGAACCTTGAACCGCGTGCCGAATAGGTGATTCCTTTCCTCCCTGGTCGCTTCGAGGGTGTAGCCTTCGAGGGGCACGCTTTGCAGTGCCCGTTTAAGTTCTTCGATCGGAAAGCCCGCATCGATCAAGGCTCCGATCATCATGTCTCCGCTGATGCCGGAGAAGCAATCGAGATAGGCAATTCTCACGGACGATCTCCTGGGGTAGTTGAAATGAACTTTTCCAGAGTATCAGGCTTCAGTGTCAGGTACAAGGTGCAAGGTAAAAGGTGCAGGGTACAAAATGCACGGTGTAAGGTGCAAGGTACAAGACGAGAAACCACTTTGAGGGGGTTCCCTGAACCTTGAACCTTGCACCTTGAACCCTATACCTTAAACCATGCACCTTGCACCGTGTACCTTGTACTTTAGTCCTTGCACCCTGTACCGCGGATTGTTTTTTAACAATCCGCAACCCTTCTGTCAATCTTGGCCGGCGGGGGAGGAAAAAGGTTTGTCAAGCCTGAAGTCGGGAAGGAATGGAGGCTTCTTGTCAGGAGTCTGCTCTGCCGGGAACTGCACAAAGAGGTGCTGAAAACCAAGGTCCAGAGCGTGGGCGTACACCTCGTTGAACTCCTCCCCGGTGAGAGGCCGATTGAGGGTTTCCACCTCCTGCCGCGTGACCGGGACGTACTGGGACATGAGGCTCAACGGAAGCCCGGCGCCAAACTCCACGAAGAGGGTGGTCAGGGCATTGATGGAGTTCTCCACACACCCGGGAAGAATGAGGTGGCGGACCAACACGCCCTTTTTCGCCAAAGGGCCGCCGGTGTCAAAGGAGTCCAGAAAACCTTTTTGGGAGAGCATGACGGAGAGGGCGGCAAGGGCTGCGTCCGGATAGTCCCTGCATTTGGAGAGCTTCCCTGCAAGGTTCCGGTCCGCATACTTGAAATCCGGAAGATAGATGTCCGCATACTCCTCCGCCGTCTTGAGAAGGTTCACGGACTGGTAGCCGGAAAGATTGAAAACCATGGGAAGGTCATAGCCTTTTCTCCGCAACAGGGTGATCAGCTCAAAGACATAAGGGAAGAAATGATCAGGGGTCACGAAATTGACGTTGTGAACGTGCCTTTGGAGGATCATGTCTTCCACTTTCGCGAGCAGGCCTTCCAGCTCCATGGCTTCACCGAGGCCTTCCCTTGAAATTTGAAAGTTCTGGCAGTAGGAGCAGCGAAGAGAGCACCCGGTGAAGAAAACGGTTCCAGACCCATGAGT